>JAEEZO010000029.1 GCA_016291895.1 Caryophanales bacterium | reverse complement strand
GTCTATTCCAATTGAGAAAGAATGGAATGATCCCGGTTTTGAAAGTAATAGACCCGAAAAAGTAAAGTTTAATCTATATAATATAAAAGATGAAACTAAAATTGTTAGTACACTTGAATTAACAAAGAGCAATGAAAATCAAAACAATAGTCATGAGTGGAAAGGAACTTTTAATAATATTCCTAAATTTAATAAAAACGGTACCGTAGCAGAATATATTGTAAAAGAAGAAGAAAATGATAAATATGATATTAAGTACAATATAAATAAAACGGGATATTGTGTAAAAATGACAAAATATTTTAATAATAATAATGTAGCTGTTACCTTTAGAATAAAAAACGGAGATGATTATTATTACATTACTAATAAAGACAATTTAAATAATGTAGTATACGTTAGTAATTATAATTTGTCGAATGGAGAATTTTGTTTTGAGGCTGATAGTGATGATATTTATATAGAATATAATAATAGAAACAATGGTAAGCAAATTACTTGGTATGGTGGGCATGAACTTAACAGGTACTTTTATTATAATTATCCATTAATTGAATCTATTTATCCAGTTAATTTAAAAGAATATAACTATGTTGTAGGAACTCAAAAAGATACACAAGTGCATGATTATGTGGAAGTTAGGGATAATGAGCCATTTGATACCTATGTGGAACATTATCGACTTCCAGATAGAATGAGCTATTATTATCAAACTTATATTCATTATAAATGGGAGCCGAAAGATGAATCTTTTGTTGGTTCAGATATAATTATTAATACTGCAAATATGAGAAGCGAACAATATATTAAAGAATTTGATGACACTGGATATGAATTATTTAGACCAAAAGAATTAAAATTCGCTTTATATGAAATAAATGGTATTATGCCAAGAGAAATAAAGACAATTAACACTAGAAATTGTAACGAAAACGTTTGTGAAATTGATTTCGATGGTGTAATGGATAAAGATATTGATGGAAATTCAATTAACTATAGAATTGTTGAATTAGAAACATATGGATATGATGTTTCATATGAAGATAATAAAGTTATTAATAAAGCTGTTCCAATAGATGTAAGTATTACTAAAGTTGATGGGGAAAACAATAAATTATCAGGAGCTAAGATAGGAATCTATAAAGATGATACTGAAATATTAACTTATACAACATCTAATGAAATATATGAAACAAAATTACTACCAGGTGAGTATATAATTAAAGAATTAGAAGTGCCTAAAGGTTATAAGAAGAGTTTTGATATCAATATTAAAGTAAATAAAGATGGAACAATAGAACAAGATAATAATGTTGTTGATACCATAACAATTGTTAATGAAAAAATAATAGGCTTTGATATCAAAATAAAGAAAACAATGAAAGATTCTAATGAGAAGTTTAACTTTAGGATCACTATTGAAAACTTTAATGATAGTATAAATTATATTGGAGATAAAACGGGAACATTAGTATTCGAAGATGGAGTTGCTAATATAGAATTAGGTGCAAATGAATATATTATTCTAAAAGATATACCTATTGATTCAAAATATGAAGTAGTTGAATTAGAAGAAGATTATAATTTAACAATAAAAGGAGTAAATGAAGGTATATTAAAACAGAATACCGAAATAGAATTCATTAATGAAAAGAAAGTAGTTCCAATAGTTGAACCAACTCCAAGTACAATAGATGAAGAAGTAATTGATGCTGTTAATGGTAATGATGACAAAGATAAAGAGACTCTAACAGGTGATGAAGAAACAGATGATGAAGAAACAGATGTTAAAACACCAATAACAGGAATTACAAGTTATTTAAAATATATTGGATTATTTATATTAATAAGTGTAATAATAGTCTTTGTTATTCAAAAATATCACTATAAAAAGAAATTAAATAATTAAAAAGAGTTATCAATGATAACTCTTTTTTTAATAATATTCATCGCCTTTTCTTCGATCTAAGTTATTAGTAACTTTTCTTAAAAAATTAAAGTTTTTACGGGCATCTCTATCGTTTAACATTTTAACATATTTTGGGCCTCTTTTATCAACAGCTGTATATACATCTAATAATCTATTAGCAACTCCTAATGTATATGCATAAGGGAAGATATCAAATACATAATTTTTATCTTCTTTTAATAATTCTTTTAATTTGCTTTCATTTAAATCATTTATGGTATTTTTAAATCTTTTTATTTGTCCAAAATATTTATGTCCTTCTTTATTTCTTTTTGGCATAATTAGAATAAGTGTATTCATAAACATTAACATTATAATATTAATTAATAAGTTTATTGTATAAGCGTTATTTGTTAAGTTAAAGCCAACAATTAAAATAAAGAATAAACAGAATAGTGTTAGAAGTCTATAAATATATTTTGTTATATTACTTTTCATAGCTTTTAATGGTAAATATGATGCGATATAAAAAATCATAAATAAACATATTAATCCGTAATTAACGTTGTTACCTAATGTTTCTAAGAAAACTATTGTTACTGTAAGGAAGAGATTAACAATTACAATTAAGTCTGCAATCATAACATAAAATGCATTATTATAAAAATATAAATTATTAACATGGGTAATATCATTTTTGAAATGTCTTATTTCATCTGTTACCTTATAAAAACTATCAACTAATTCATCTTCAATAACAGTATCTCGATTTTTAAATAATTCATCAAAGAATATTTTAATTTCATCTTTCTTTTTATATGTTTTTAATTTAACTAATTGAAAGGAGTTTTTAATTTCTTCAATTCTTAAATAACCATTACTTGCAAGATAGAGTAATAAAGAATTAACATCTTTTTCTTTAGCTTCTCCTTTTAATAAAAATCCTGCATCGAGTGTTGATAACTCTTTTGGTAACTTATATAATTTACCTTTAGTATTAAAATCTCCATCATATCCTTTAAGATACCATAGAAGTAAAATGGTTGCTGCTGATATGAGCATACATATTGTAAAAATTGATTCTAAATCCGCTAATAACATAACATACCTTCCTATTCTAAAAACATTATAACATAATATTGAATTATTCTTAATAAAATTGTTAAATATGATTTACAAAACTGTATAATAATTATATAATTTCATTGGTGATATTATGTTTTGGGTATTTTTTATCCTAATAGTTGGGTTGGTTGTATATATAGGTTATGTTTATAATGATTTTATTAATGTAAGAAGTAAAATTAGTGAAGAATGGGAAACAATGTGCACTAATTTAAAAGATCGTTTTGAAGTCTTCAAAGAATTAATGGACGCTAATAAAGATGTATCTTTTAATAGTCAAGAAGTTATCGATTTAATGGACAATCTTCAAAAAGTTACAAGTAAAGAAGAATTTGTTCCTTTATATCAATCTTTTGAAAAAAAAGTAAATGAATTTATTGAAACAATTGGTAAAGATAGTAACACTAATATTCTTACTAAACTTTATAGTACAAATAGTAAAATCGATTTCGTTAAAAACTTTTATAACGAAAATGTATCATCTTATAATAGAAAGATTGATATGTTTCCATCAAATCTTGTTGCTAAGGCAATGAATTATACTAAAGATACTTTACTACCATAGGAGGGTGTTATGGAAAATTTAAAAAAACTTCGTAATTATTCATTTGCAATATCAATTGTTTACATTATTTTAGGATTATTAATGATTCTTAATCCAAGTTTTATTAGTAATGCTATTAATTATGTAATTGGCTTTTTGATAATGCTATATGGTGTTGTATATTTAATTAATTTATTTGTTAAGAAAGACGAATATATTTTAAATAGATTTAATTTCTTTACAGGAGTTATGTGTATATCATTTGGATTATTTTTAGTACTTCATCCATCTTTATTACACGAATTAATTCCTTTCTGTGGATCTATTATTATTTTTGTAGATGGTATTTATCAAATTAGAAATAGTTTTGTTCTTAAAAAGAATAAATATAAATTTTGGTATGTTAATTTAATTACAGCATTTATCTTTATTGGATTTGCTATCTTTGTAATGATTAATGCAAGTAGTATATCAAATTTATTAATAAGTATTATTGGTGGAGTTTTACTAGTTGATGCTCTATTAGATATTTATACAACAATTGTTATTAATCGTCGTGTTAAAGCGATTGTTGATGCCGGACATATTTTAGAAGCTAAAACAAAAGAAGATTAATCTTTAGAAAGGTGGTAGGATTATGATAAGAAGAATTTTTATATTTACAATAGTTGGTCTATTTAATTATGTTCTTCTTCTAGGAGTAAATTTTTCTAATAAATTTATTCAAGATAATGATCTTATGGTTTATTTTCATGAAAAACCAAAAGAGGAAGAAGTTATTAATCCTACAGAACCAAAACCTGCGGTTATAAATGAATGGAATGGTGAAACGAAAGAAGCCATTGGTAAAAAAATCGAAAAGTATTATAAAGATACCACTTTAGAAGGATATGGTGAAAGAGTAGCAAGTAGTGCTATTAATCGAAATGTTGATCCATATTTGATTGCAAGTATTATTTATATAAACTCTGGTTGTAAGGATGAATGCCAACCAATCGTAAGATTATGTAAAAATGTTGGTGGTACAACGGGTTCACCTAATTGTATGGGTGGTAAATATACAAAATATAATAAACTAGAAGAGTCTTTTGATGACTTAGTTGTATACATAAGAGATAAATTTATTAATAAAGATATGGATAGTCCATATAAAATGTATAAGTCTTATGGTAAAGATTCAGCTTGGGCTTACAAAGTTGATAAATATATGAAATTAATTAAAAAAGGTTGACAATGGTCAATCTTTTTTTCTTTTCAATTAATTGTATAAAAAAGGACTATATGATATCCTTATAATAGGAGTAGAGTGATATAATGGTACAAGTTGTAAAAAAAATATGGCCTGATGTAAAATGGTTATTCAACTACATGGCTAGTATTTTATTATATTCAATTATTATTTTATTACTTTTAGTTGGTGGGCTATTAGTCGCTTATGTTGTGGATTCTAGAAAGAATGCTCAAGCTGGTGATTGGAAACCGCCTCTATATAATGCGTATATAATTGTATCGCAAAGTATGACTCCAGCAATTAAAGTTAATGATGCTATTATTATAAAAAGACTTGAAGCAAAAGATTTAAAAGTTGGCGATGTTGTAACTTATTTTTCAGAGAATCCTGAATATTATGGAATAATGATAACGCATCGTATTTTAGAAAAAAATGAAATGAATGGGAAATATAGTTTTGTTATGAAAGGTGACTATAACATTAGTCAAGATCCTTTAACGGTTAGTGAAGAACAAGTATATGGTAAAGTAATAATGAGGATACCAAAGATAGGTATTATTCAAGAATTATTATCATCATATGTAGGTTGGATTTTTATAATTATTCTTCCTGTTGGCTTAATAATTTCAATTGATATCGTTAAGTTATATGGAAAGATTAAGAAAAATAAAAGAAATGAAAAAAGAAGAAAAAGATTAGATAATCCTATGATGGTTATGGAAGGATAATAGAGGTGTTATTATGAATAATGATTTTTATGGAAGTGTTGGAACAAGCGATTATCAAACTAATAGTCAAAATAGAGAGAATAATGGTTTTTATAATCAATATGATGAAAATTTTTATCATCAAGGACCAAAATATAATCAACAACAGATTGATTTATCAAATGCCAAAAGAAAAAAACAAGAGATTGATAACATCGTTGGAGCAGTTATTTTACTTGCAATAATCATCGCTTTATTGATTATATTTGTAATACCAAATTTAGATTTTACATTTTAGAAGAAAGTCATTTAATTAATGACTTTTTTTATTTATAATGTTATATTTATAATAGGTGATAATATGAATATTCGTCATTTAAATTTAAAATATATTTCTAATATGAGAGATATTGGAGGCTATGAAACTAAAGAAGGTCGTGTTACTAAATTTAACAGACTATATCGTAGTAATTATGTAAAAAACTTAGAAGATGATGAATTAATGTTATTAAAGAACAATCATTTATCTTTAGCTATTGATTTAAGAAGTAATGAAGATAATGAATTAAAACCTAATTATTTAAAAGATAAAGTTGAATTTCATAATATCTATTTACCAGACGAATTACCTAATGAAGAAAAAGATATTCCTGGTAGTTATATTAATATTTTAGAAAATAAAGAATTAAAAGAAGTATTTGAATTAATTAGAACTCATAAAGATTTAGTAATTATTTCTTGTTCTATGGGTAAAGATCGAACAGGTGTTGTAATAATGCTTTTGATGCTACTGTGTGGTGTTAACAATAAAGATATTATTGCGGACTATAATTTATCATATAACTATTTAAAAGATGATGTTAATTTATATCATTTAAATCATCCAGAGGCAGCAGCTTGGGTAGGAGCTTCTAAATCATGGTATATGGAAGATGCTATTAAGTTATTTTATAATCGTTTTCAAAATGTAAATGATTATTTTATTAATTATCTTGGAATGACTCCAGATAGTTTATTTGAATTAAAGGAGAGTTTATTGTATGAAAAAGAAAAAGGATTCTAATAAATTATTTTTCGCAATAATCGGTGTCTTTGTTCTAATTTTGATTGCCTTTGTATCATTCCGTTTATTTGATTGGTTTAATAATAAAGAAACTATTTCTTTGTATGATGATAAACTAAAAGAAGTTGGTTATGAGAAAAAAAGCAATACTTATTATTATGGTGATACTATAAGACTTGCGATTAATCAATATCCAACTCATCGATCAATTGAATTACGTGATCGCTTAGATAACTTTGATTGGAATAAAAATCTTGATGTTTATTTACGAACAGTAAAAGTGTTTATTGACTTTGATTATGAATTAATAAGTAAAGGTATTGAATATGTTATTAATAATAGTTTAATTACGGAATCAGTAGCATCTATTGATTTTAATTTTTCATCATATGCTATATCAATTTATTTTTTTCCTAAGGAAAATCTTTCGATAAATATTACATTTAATAAATATACAACAACTGATTATAAACATTATTATGCTAGTGGTATAGCAGATAAATCATTCGCTTTTGATAAGTTAGTTTTAAAAAAGATTTTTAACAAAGATATTCCTGTAGAAATATTAAGTAGAATGAGTGAAAATACTTTAAAAGATTTTGAAAAAAATAGTATTCATAATAGTTTTAATATTGATGATGTAGAAGCTAATATCTCATCTTATGATAAAGCATCTCTTTATATTTCATATTCTAAATATGATTATATAGATTATCGTAATATTGATTTTGAATTAACATATGATATTAAAAATTTCCATGATGATATTACAAAAGATTTAGAATTAATGGATAGATTATTTAAAACAAATAGTGTACAATATAAAGACAAGATTATTGATCTAATTGAAAACCCTAATACTGATTATCATGTATCAGAGAAATCAAATTATTCGGAGAAGTATTATTATGGTCATTTTACAATTGATAGTAATTTTCAAGTAAATATCCGACTATATGAAAATAGAGTTGAAATTAGATATGAATTTAAGGAGTATTAATGAAAAAAGTATTATTGTTATTAATTGTTCTTTTGTTAGTAGGATGTAAGGGTGACTCAAAAGAAATCGTTAAATTTAAAATTAATGAAAATGAAAAATTAGTATTTAAAATAACAAATGATGATGTTTATAAATTTATTATTGATGGTAAGTTCTTAATATATAAAGATGATAAAGAATTCGTAGATTATAATTTCTTATATCAAGATGATTGTAATAGTATTATTGCTAGTGAAACTAATGAAATGATTGAGAAAAAAGATAATGGATTTATTTATAAAGATACTAAATATCATTATTTACATGATAGTAAAAAAGGAGTATGTATTGTAATTAATAGTGATAACGTTGATAAGCTTCAAGAAATACTTCAAAATATTGAAATAAAAGTTATTGAAGAAAAATAACAAAAAAAGGAGGATTTATGGTTGTAAGAAATAATTATAATGAATGTTTAACAAACCTAGCTTGCTCTATAAGAAAGTATTTTGGTTTGGAATATCATCATAATACCTTACCATATATTGATGAAATATTAGAACGTGATAAACCTAAAAACGTTATAGTTATTTTATTTGATGGTATGGGATCAAGAATATTAAATAGAACCTTAGATGCTGATGCCTTCTTTATAAAAAATGAATTAAAAGAAATTACAAGTGTTTTTCCAGCAACGACAACAGCCGCAACAACTAGTATCCGTACGGGATTAAATCCTTGTGAACATGGATGGCTTGGATGGAATACATATATTCCAAATATTGATAAAGTAATTACACTTTTTAAAGATTATGAAAAAGAGAGCAAAGAAATTAATGAAGATTTTTTAAAAATAAAAAATGATGTTTTAGTATCTAAAACAATTACTGACGAAATTAATGAGAAGGGTGAATTTTATTCCAAAGAATTATTTCCTTTTGGAACATATCCTTATAAAGATTTAGATGACATGTTAAGAATTATTCTTGAAGAGAGTCAAAAACCAGGTAAGAAATATTTATATGGTTATGATGATGATCCTGATAAATCCATGCACGTTCTTGGACCCGATCATAGTTATGTTCAAGGTTTAATTAAATTAAGAAACGATAAGATAGAAGAGTTATGTGAAAAATTAGAAGATAGTGTTTTAATTGTAATTGCTGACCATGGTCATATAAAAATTAATCATTTCTATTTAACTGATTATCCGGAAATTATGGAATTATTAGAAAGAAGTACTTCCCTTGAAGAACGTGCTTTATCTTTTAAAATTAAAGATGGATGTCATCAAAAGTTTATGGAACTATTTATAAAAAGTTTTGGTGATTATTATGATTTATATAATAAACAAGATATTATTGATAGTAAACTTTTTGGTGATGGTATTGAAATAAAATTATTTAGAGAAGCTATTGGTGATTATATTGCTATTGCTAAATCTAATTATGCTATTGTAACTCCTGGTGATGAAATATTAGCATCACAACATGCAGGTTATACAGATGATGAAATATATGTTCCTTTAATTGTTAAAAGTTTAGTAAAAAAATAAAGACTATTTATAAAGTGGTACATTAAATGTAGACAGTGAAAAAGACACTGTTTACATTTTTTTGTTATTATAAAATTGGAGGTATTAATATGAGAAAAAAGAAAACGATGTTATCAGCAAAAACAAAAGAATTTATTATTAAAAGATATT
>JAEEZO010000028.1 GCA_016291895.1 Caryophanales bacterium | reverse complement strand
AACTAGTGATGAAATTGTTCCTGAAGATGCTATTAATCTTATTTATGAACAACTAGATAATCCATATAAGAAAATTGTTCATTTAGAAAACATTACTCATGATGTTTTTCGAGAAAGTTTAACATATGAAGCTATAAAGTTGATTGAGGATTTTTTACATAATAAAAATGCTATTAAGAAAATGCCTGATATGATTGAAAATGTAAATCAAGAAAAAAAAGATAGTGAAAATGAATAAATTCACTATCTTTTTAAATACATAAATGATATGATGATTATGATAAGGTAGGTGTGTTATGTTTTGCACTAGATGTGGAAATAAAAATGAAGAAGGAACAAAGTTTTGTGTTGCTTGTGGTAATCCATTAAATACTGAAATCATGGGTCAAGTTCCAAATCAAGCAACGACAGTAACTCCAATGCAACAAGCAAATGGTGTTTCTCCGGTTCAAACACAAGTAGCTCCAGTTCAACAAATGAATCAAGCTACTCCAGTTCAACCTCAAGTTACACCAGTTCAACAAATGAACCAGGCTATTCCGGTTCAACCTCAAGTAAGACCAGTTCAACAAATGAATCAGGCTGCTCCAATGCAACCTGCAATAACACCAATTCAACCAATGAATGGTGTTGCCCCAATGCGACCTGTTAATCCAGGCCAACCTGTATATCAGGCTCCAATGCAACCAATGGGAGGTTATGTTCCTCCTAGAAAGAAAAGCGGAATGGGTGCATTTGCGCTTCTTGGATTAGTAGCCGTTGTTGGTTTAGTTATTTTCTTAGCTTCTAATGGTATTGGTGGCGGTGGAACGAAAAAGAGAACAATGATGATTTATATATCAGCATCAAATCTTGAATCAGAAGTTGCAGCCGTAACAAGTGATTTGAATTCTATTATTCCATCCCGTGTTGATTTAGATAATATGAATGTTGTTATTTATGCCGGTGGAACGAAATTATGGCATAATGAATTTAGCGCTAATGAAAATGCTATTTATGAATTAACAAAATCTGGTCTTGTAAAGAAAAAATCATATCAAACTTTAAATATGTCTTTACCAACGACTTTAAGTGATTTCTTAAATTATGCTTATAAAAATTATAAAGCTGAAAAGTATGATTTAATTATTTATTCACATGGTGGTGCATGGCAAGGTGCAATAACCGATGATCACTATGAAGGATCATTTATGCAATTACCACATTTCAAACAAGCATTTTCAACTAGTCCATTTAATTCAGCTAATAAATTAGAAGGTATTATTTTTAGAACATGTTTAAATGGTAACTATGAAGTTGCAACAGTATTAAAAGATTATGCAGATTATATGGTTGCTTCTGAAGAAATGACTTTAGGTGGTAGTACTATCCATGTACTTGATTTCTTAAATGATATTACTGGTGATATGGATTTCATTACTGTTGGTAACAAATTTGCTGAATCATATTATAACAATACAGCTAATACAGCTGTTGTAAAAGCAAGTTCAGAATTTAGAAATATGGTTATGGCTTATGCTACAGTTGATTTATCAAATATGGCTGAATTAGAACGAGAAGTTGGAAGTTTCTTCGAAGGAATTAATGTTAATACTAATTATTATACAATATCTCGTGTTCGTAATGGATTATATCAATACGCAATGTTAGGTGGAGAACCTGCATTTGATGTTATTGACTTATACAAATTAGTTGATAATCTAAAAGATAAATCTACATATAATAGTAGTAAGTTATTATCAACATTTAATAAAGTAGTAGTTAACTGCTACACAAACTCTATTGGTAAAAACAATTCAAAATGTATGTCTATTTATTTCCCTTATAGAGCTGATAAATCTATGAGAGAAAGCTTTGTTGCTTATTATGAAAAACAAAATTTTGATCCTAAATATGGTAAATTTATAAAAGACTTTAACTTTAAATTAGCATCTGCATCAACTTCATCTGCAATGTTACAACTTGATAATGGACACTTTAAAAATAATATTTCAATTGCTAACAAGATTTTAAAATTAAATTTAGCTGATGATGAGAAAGAAGATATTATTTCTGTTAAGTATCATGTGTTCGAAAAGAAAGGTGATAAATATCAAGAAATTAAATATGGTGATAATGTAATCTTAAATGGCAATGATTTAACAATTAATCTTGGTGAAGGATATATCATGTTAAAAGATAGCTATATCTATACCGATTATACTAATGAAAGTTATCGTGCTCATGGTTATTTAGCTAAAGAAGGCGAAGTTAAAGATACTGACGCTGTTACATATGGTTTTGATGAAAGTGGTAAATTAGTAAGTGCTACTAAGAAATCAAAAACTGATAAGAGTGTTTCAATGGCATTATTAAATTTAGCTGATTATGGTAAATATTACTTTAGTTCATATAGTTATAATTTTGGTAATAAAGTTGATTCTAAATGGAAAGAAACAGTTACTGAAGAAAAACTTGACTTTGCTAAAGATGATGTAGAAACAAAGATTACAAATCTTGAAAATGGTGATTACTATGTTATGTTAGAAGTATATGATACTAACAACAATGTACACTATACATCATTAAATAAAATTAAATAAAAATTAAAAAGTAATTATGTTTAATAATTACTTTTTTTGTGGTAAAATTTTATTAGAATAGGGTGATTAGAATGTATTGTCCAAATTGTGGTAATAATTTAACTCCTGACTGTAATTTTTGTAGTAATTGTGGGAATAAAATTATTAAGGATAATAATGAAAAATCTAATAACAAAAAATATATAATAATGGGCTTTGTTGTTGGCTTATTGTTATTCTTTGGCGTACTTTTTATTTCTTATCATAATACTCACAATGCATACTATATTTCTATAAACCCAACTACTTCAAGTTCTGTAGAGAGTTCTCGTAATTCTAATCAAACAGTTGTAGAAATAAATAATACATATTCTAATTCAACTGTAAGTAATGTAGAAGAAGCTTATGAATTAATTAGAAAAGATTCTAAATCACAAAAAGATTCTTGTCCAACAGAAATTCTTAAGATTGAAGAAAAAATGATGAATGATTTTGATATTACGGCAGTTAATTTATGTGAAATTGATATTAATTTAGCAAATGAATTATATAAAGCAATGACGAAAGTTTATGAATTATTCCCTAAGGTTAAAGGTAATATAACTAATTTAACAATAGGTAATATGGACAGTCGAATGAAAGGTGTAATTGCTTATTATCAACCACTTTTCCCATTCGCTGAAGGGGATAATAGTATTGTTTATAAAATGAGAGTTGTTTTGAATTCAAGGTTTTTCTTAAATAATTCTTTACTTGAAGAATCTACTAAGAATTCATCTTTATCTGGTCATTTTCCACCTAATTCAACAAAGGCTTCTCCTGTTGCTCATGAACTAGGCCATTATTTATCTTTTTTTGCTATGCGTAAATATTATAAAATAACACAATCTTTACTTTTTAATAATAGTAATGTTAAAGAAGCTTATGTTTTAATTGATAATTTTTCAAATGGTGAATTTAGTAAAAAGATGCTTGATGAAGCTTATGAATTATATTTATCTGAAGGTAATAAAAAAATAGAATTTGATAAATGGAGAGAAGAAATATCTAAATATGCTTTATCTAAAGATGAAAGTGGTAAGTATATTTATGATGAAACGATTGCTGAAGCTTTTCACGATGTTTATCTAAATGATGATAAGGCGTCACTTCCTAGTAAGTATATTATGCGTATACTTAAGAAGTATGTGGAGGCATAATATGAAAAAGAAAATATGTTTTGTAATTATTCTTTTTGTTTTCATAGTTGTTTATGCTTCAGATACTTTTGTTGTCAAAGATAAAATAAATCTTAATATGGAAGATGATATTTTATCTAGCTTCCCTAATGAATATAAATTATCTTATGAAATAAAATATGATGATGTTGGTAATGAAATAATTGATTTATCTAAAAAAACAACATATTTACTATTAGGTACTAAGAATTTTAAAGAAGAAAAGACGGAAGATTTTTATCGAAGACATAATGAATACTTAAAACTAAGATATAATCCTGTCGTTCCTAAAGATCCTAATAGTGTTACAGGTTTAGATGAAAATAGTCAAGAGTATAAAGATGATATTATTTCAGGTTTCTCCGTTCCAGGAATGTTTAATCAAATAAATGAACTTGATATAAAATATTCATCATTTGGTGATATTCGTGTTTTTAAAAGTAATGATGTAATTATAAGTGCAGTTTTACTCCCAAATATTACAATGAAACAAGAAGATCCTGATAATCCTCTTGAATATATGGATGTTCGTACTAATTTAATTCTTTATTATTATTACAAACCATTAAATGGTGTATATAAATTATATTATTTAGTTGGTGAAACGAAAGATTCAATTGAAGAGTACTTAGATTCTGTTAAAAATAATGGTAAAAGTAATCAAGTTAATATAGCCCCTCAATATGATTCATCTATTAATAATATTTATAATACTAATAAATTAAAAAATATTACAAATGAAGATTTGAGTAAAATATATGAGAATAATCGAAAGAATTTAGCTACAATTATATCTTATTATAATAATAATTATGAAGGCGGTAGTTCCTTTATTGGAAATGGTTTCTTTATTAATAAAGGATTAATTGTTACAACATGGGATTTCTTATTAAGAGCTCTTCAAAATGGTCAATCATTAACCGTACTTAGTAATAATAAATCATATGAAGTTGATGGTATTGTTACTGTTAATAAAAAAGCTAATATCGCTTTATTAAAATTAGTAGAAGAAACAGATAGTTATGTTAAATTATCTAAAGATATTAAAATTGGTGATCCAGTTATTTCGATTTCCAATAATGTTGTTAGTTATTCCGCAATAAAAGGATTATTAGTTTCTAATGATGATTATTATCAAAGCACGATTCCCTTATCTTTACAAGATGAAGGAAGTCCTATCTTTAATATCGATGGTTATGTAATTGGTATGAGTACATCAATGTTAATTAATAGTCCAACATCTCTTGGAGTTCCTTATGAAGCTTTAATAGAAGTTCAAGAGAAATTTAATAATATTGATTTTAATAGTATTAAAGTAATACCATTTAGTGAACTTAAGGATCATTATTATGTTAATTATGGTGTTGAAAGAGAAAATATTAATATAAGTGATAGTAAATGGAAAGAAATAAATGATATTACTAAGATTGAAGAAAACATTCATATGCGTTTAATTAAAGCTAATTATAATAATGGTGTTGTAAGTTTAAGATATCAAAATAATATGGCTAATTATGTTAATACAATTCAAATGTCACTTTCATTTAGAAATAATCTAGTTAAAAACGGTTTTAAAGAAGTTCTTGCTAGTAATAAAAAATACATATATGAAAAAGATAATTATCAAATCACAATTATGGAAGAACTTGATTATCTAGTGGTGGTGATAGTAACATGATGAATTTTATAAAGAAATATAAAATGATATTTATAATCTCCCTAATAATGTTATTATTATCATTCGCAGTTATTATCTTTTATAAGAATTTTTCATCAGAAACGAAAGATTATACTACAGATAATTATTATGTTAAATATGATAATAGTTGGTCTATAAAGAGTAGAGATGATAATCATATTGTTCTATCTCATGGTAAAGGTAATTTATCATTTAATATTTATGAACTTGATAGTGAAAAAGTATATTTAGATATTGATAGTTTAATTGATGATATTAGATATGAAATTGAAAAAAATAATGAGAATTATCAATTGTTATCTAAAAAAAGTACCCATATTACAAAAAATAATTTTAGTGGATATTGGTTACTATATGAAAATGAAACAAAAAATGTAAAAATAGGTGTTTATAAAGAAGGTAGTAGAGTTGTAATAATTAAGTTTGAAGCTAATGTCAAATATTTTGATATGTTACTAGATAGTGTAAATAATATTATTTATAATTTTACGCTATTAGATAAAGATTATTCATTAGGTGATGAATTATCTATTAAAACAAGTGAATTTGAATTAGTTGAAAAGAATCCACAATATCAAGGATTAGATAAAACATATACAGAAGAGATTGCTAATAATAATTATTTAGTTAATTTTAATATTCCAATTAATTATCAAAGTATTAATTATAATTCTAATTTAGGAGTATATCATTATATTGCTTTTGGTGATTATCTAGCTAACTCATATATAAATATAAATATCTATTTAAGTAATGTTTATGAGTATTTACAGAGAGAAATATATGGTGATTATGGAAAGTATAATGGATATAAAAAGAATAAGGACTTTAAAGAAAACTTAATGTTATATGGTTTATACGAAAATGATAAACAAGTATATTTGTATCGAAATAGTTATACTGTAGAATCACCACTTGGTGATAGTAAATACGAAAATGTTTTATTAATACAACCTCTAGATCGTAATCATACAATGACTGTTGAATTCTCGAATAGAAATAGTGAGATATCAAAAGAATTAATTGATAGTTTTAAAATAAATTATATTAAAAACTACTCAAGTTATGTTAAAGGTGAAATTGTTGATAATAATTATGTATGTTATTTAAGAAAAAGAGGATCTGTTTTAAGTAAAGGGTATGATATTAAAGTATCTATTCCTAAAGAATTTAAAGAAGTAGACTATAAAACAAATATATATGAAATAAGGAATTTTGGTAAAGATTATAACTATGATGATGATATTTTTGCATATGATGTAAGATACAGTTTAGATTTTAATGAGACTTTTGCCATTGAACAGGAGAATTCTACTATAAACGCTCGTAAAAAGTATGGAAAATATCAAGAAATGAAATATGAAGGAACAATTAAGATAAATAATTACGATGTAAAACTCTATAGTGGATATTATGTTGAATCGACAAATGGACTTTACAGTAAACACATTGTTTCTAATGTTAAAATATTGACATATAAATTGCCAGATGATAAAGTTTTAAGTGTAAAGATACGAGGAAATGATAGAAAAATTGACAATGATTTTGTCAAACAAATCATTTCATTTGAGATAATCGAAGAAAATAGTTGAGAGGTTGTAAGATGAATTGTAAAAATTGTGGAAGTCCTTTAGTTCCAGAGGACAAGTTTTGTAAATTATGTGGAACACCAGTTCAAAAAAATAATAATGTAGGTATGCCAGCTAATCCACAAGGACCAGCTCCAATGCCTAAACCTATCTCAAATCAACCTATGAATCCAACTCCAACTCCAGTTAAGGTGGAACCACCAACTCCGGTTAAAGTTAATGGACCAGTAGGACCAGGACCTGTAAAGCCAATGAATCAACCTAATAACAATCTAGGTCCAAAGCCTAATCATGGAATGAATTTGGGAGAAACACAAGTTCTAGGCCCAATGCCAGGAATTAAACCTAATGTAAATAATAATGGAATGCCAGGTAATAAACCAATTCCAAATAATGGTTTACCAGGTAATAAACCAATTCCAAATAACGGAATGCCAGGTAATAAACCAGCTCCAAATAATGGAATGCCTCCTAAACCAAATGGTATGGTAGCTAATGCTAAACCTATGCCAATGCCACCAAAACCAACGACACCAGCTCCAGTTCCAGGAATGCCTATGAATAATGCACCAATTGCTCCAGAACCAGAAAGTAAAGGCGGAGCAATGAAAGTTGTATTAATTATTTTATTAATACTTGGTCTTGCTGTAGGTGGATATTTTGGATATAAAGCTTTAACTAATAACGATGATGATGGAAATGGTGGAGGAAATGATAATCCAGTAGCTGTTAGTACTAAGAAAGTAGATTTCTCTGGTTATACATTTGAAGTTCCAACTAAGTTTATGGTTAAAACTGAAAGTGGAATGTTAAATATTGATGATGGTACATTTGGATTCTATATGAAATTGATGGATTATTCTTATTCACAAATTTCTCCTGAAAAAGTAGTTAGCAATGGTACAAGTCAAGGATTTACAATGGATTATAAAGGTGAAAAAGATTATTCTGGTACAAAATATCATTTATTCACTATCAAACAAGGTGGAGAATCATTATATGCAATATATGTACCACTTGGAGCATCTAAGTTACTTGCTCTAACAATTTATAATAATCCAACATCAGTATTACCAACTCAAGCAAATCTTGATGAAGTATTAAAGATTAGTTTATCTGGTGAATATACTGGTTCTCATAACATGGAAACAGAAGGTATTGAAAAAGTAGATCCTAGAAACTTCCTTGTTGATGGTGAAGCCAAAAGTACTGGCGATGTTGCAGATTATGTAGAAGAATTTGCATATGCTGATGTTACAGTAGAAGAAGTATATTAAAAAAGTAAAGATGATTTAATAAATCATCTTTTTTTTGTATAATATCTTTGGAGGTATTTGTGAGAAAGTTAAAAATTAATGGAATTTATCGTCATTTTAAAGGAGACTATTATTTAGTAATAGATAAATGTTTACATTCAGAAACAAAAGAAGAATATGTTATTTATCGTCGATTATATGGTGATATGGGTTTATGGATAAGACCTCTTGATATGTTTTTATCAGAAGTAGATCATGAAAAGTATCCTAAAGTTAAACAAAAATATCGATTTAGTTTACAAAGAATTAATTCTGTAGCTGATAAGTTTGATAAATAGACATCTTATTGATGTTTATTTTTTTTTATTTGTTGTTATCTTCAATATTTTGTAATAAAATGATAATAGAGGAGTAATGTATGGGGAACGACTATGAATATGAAGAAGAGGAAGAATTAGAAGGTGGTGAAGAAGAATACAACACTGAACAAACTGGCATGGATAAGTTCATGAATTTTATGAAAGAAAATAAAAAACTTGTTATTGTTGGTGGTGTTGTAATCTTACTTTTAATAATTATGGGTCTTATGTCTAATAATGGTGAAGAGACAAAGACCAATGTAAAGATTAGTAATGAAGAATTAACTGTTACTGTTGATTCAAGTAAACAATTATTTATTTTAGAAGATGATAAGATTGTTGAATCATCAAAAGTTGAATGGATGAGTAAACAAGAAGAAATTGCAATAGTAGAAAAAGATGGTACTGTAAAAGGAGTATCTCTTGGAAAAGCAACAGTTGTTGGAACTTATAATAAAAAAGATTATGAGTGTGAAGTTACGGTAAGTGAAGGAGATCCATCTATCAAAGTAGAAAAAGTCGTCATTTCCGAAAAGGGAACGATTTTAATGAGTGTTGGTGATACTTTTGAAGTTCCTATTGAAGTAACACCAGCGGAAGCCAAAGTAAATAATAAAGTCTTTTCATCAAGTAATCCAAGTGTTGCTACAATTGATGAGACTTCTGGAATTATTACAGCAAAAACTAGCGGTACATCAACAATAACCGTTATAGTTAATAGTGGAGAAAAATTAGCTACTATTCAATTAATGGTTATGGATGGACCAGTTACTGCAGGAATATATGTTATTCCGACAAGATTAACTTTAAATGAAAAAAATATAACAATGATTGAAGGAGAAACTAAACAATTAACATATACACAAGAGCCAGCTGAAGCTATTACTGATTATGTTGTATGGATAAGTAGTAATGAAGAAATAGCATCTGTATATAATGGTGAATTAGTTGCGAAAATGCCAGGTGATGTTGAAATATCCGTAACATCTGTTGGATTAAAAGATTCAATGATGGTTCATGTTAACAAAGGAACCGTTGATGTAACAGGTGTTAGATTATTAACTGATGATAATTTAATAATGAGAGTTGGGGATACAAAGAAAATAGTTGCTTCTGTTGAACCAAATGATGCAACTAATAAAGTAATTACTTATTCAGCAAATAATCCAACTATTGTTAGTGTTGATAGTGAAGGAATTGTGGAAGCATTAAATAGTGGCGTAACAACAATTACTGTTGCATCAAGTTCTAATCCAAGTATTTATAAAACAGTTAATGTAACTGTAAATGAACAACCAACACCAACTCCTACACCTACACCAACGCCAACTCCTGAAGAGAAAGTTGGAACAGTATCCATTGTTGGAACTAATAATGCTGTATCCATGTCAGAAGGTGGAAATGAAGTATTAAATACGAAAATAACAATGACTGGTAATGGAAATGTTGATGAAATAAGATTCTGTTATTACAATAAATCATCATCTTCATCATGTACACCAACAAATATATATTCATATGATTTTGAACTTCCACCAGGAACAGTAACAACAAAAACAACATATGTTATTAAAGCAGTACCTTACTATAAAAATAAAAAAGGTACTGAAATAACTCGATATGTAACTATAAAACCAAGAAGTACACCACAACCTTTAACTAAAGGATATACTGTTACTTCAGGTAATTTATTTGATAATCAAGGTTCAGCTTATAGTTATCATCAAAAAGGTGATCAAAGAGTAACTTTTGATATTAGAAGTAATAATACAAGTTATTTAAAAGTATGTAAAGGTACTGGTTGTACACCACTAACAAGAGTAAATGATAATGGAACGTTTACTGTTACTGGTACGGGAATGATTACTGTACGTGTTTCTGAATATAATTCATCTGGTTCATTACTTCGTGGTCCAGATCCATGGTTTGTATATATAGATGCTCCGGTACAATCAAGTAATTGTTATTGTACAACAGGTGGAACATGTCGATGGGGTACTAGTGGAAGTGGATATACCGTTCTTGCTAATGTTTCAGAATCAGCATGTAAAGATTATATTAATCGAGGTAATGAAGGTTGCTTTACGTATGATAGCGGTAAGAAAATTTGGGGTAGTTTTATGGGAAATCCAACAAATTATGCCTATATATCTACTATTACAAAGCCAGAAAATTGTGAAGCTTCTAATCCATCACGATGTTTAGTAAATACAAGTAGTCAAGGAGTTGGTACTAATTTTGTTTGGACCAATGCTACTGCAACGAGTGGACAAGTAGAAGCTAAGGCTTTAGATACTCCAGCAAAATGTAATAGTGCTAGAGCAGGTTATTTATGCTTTAAAAATTCATCAGGTAAGTATTTCTGGGGAAGTGATTTCTCAACTTCAACAAGTTATACTTATGTTAGTGGTAAACAAACACGAAGTGAATGTGAAAATACTGCTGCCGAAATAACTTCAATTGATTATAAAATTAGTAGAACTGATGGTTCATATCATTTCTCTTGTACTTCAACCCCAGCAAGTGCTTGTCAAACTGGTGTTACATGGAAAAGTAATGATAATACAATATTAAGATTTACTGATAGCCAAAAAGGAATAGCTAGATTAGAAGGTGTTGGTTCAAATACAGTTGTAACAGCAACTTTAACAAATGGAAAAACCCTTTCTAAAACATATAATGGTGGATTAAGTTTCGTATTCTATGGTAGACATTTAAGTAATAATTTCATGAATAATTATTATAATGGTAATGTATTATCTCCAAATAGTTATCCAATGATTGCGTTTACTATGTTACATGCATCGGCTATACACAATGGTATGTTACTTTGTTATTATACAAGAGCAAATGGTACTCCAACAAAAGAAGAAATTGCATCAAAATGTGATTTAACTAGAAGTTCTACGTCTATTAGTCCTTATAGTCGAAAGTTTGTTAATGGAGTAGCTGATTATACAACCTTTAAATTAACCGATCGTGAAAAAGTGTATAAGGCTACGGGAACAAGTTATGGAACATCTACCAATTTACTTGCTTATGAATTTGGTTATATTTCTGATTCTGACTTGAAAGATAAAGGTTCTAATAGTGAAAATATCATCTTTGTATTTTCACCATATCACTCTTCGACGAACCACTTAAGTGCAACTTCGGGTTATAGTGTATATAGAATAAAAATAGGACGCGTAAGTGGAAATAAAGATAATTTTAATCGATTTAGTGATTGGACTATTACGGATTTAACGGATACTATATTCGGTAGTACATATACTAATTAATAAAAAAGACTTATTTAAATAAGTCTTTTTGTTTACATTAATTTTTTGGTGTATATATTGTCTAAATTGTGAAGATGTAATAAAATTATAATAGAGGAGTAATATATGGATAATGAAGAATTCGATTTAGAAGAAGATAAAAGATCGGAAAGTAATGCATCAGGTATGGACAAACTAATGAATTTTATAAAAGAAAATACAAAGTTAGTAATTGTTCTAGTTGTTGTTTTATTATTAATAATATTAATGATTGCATTCTCTGGTGGAGGTAGTAATAATACAGGTATTACCATATCAGAGAAAACTTTAACGGTTACAACGGATACAGGAAATCAATTAAAATTGATGAAAGATGGTAAAGAAGTAACAGGTGTTGTATGGACTAGTAAAGATTCATCAATTGTTTCTGTTGATAAAACAGGTGTTATCAAGGGATTAAAAGTTGGTAAAACTACTGTAATTGGTAAATATGATGGTCATGAATATGAATGTGAAGTTACCGTTACAGAAGGAGATCCAAACTTAAAAGTTGAAAGCCTTAAATTCTCAGAATCTGGTACTATTATAATGCCAGTTGGCTCAACTTATCAGGTACCTATTCAAATGACACCTCCTGAAGCAAAACCTAAAAATAAAATATTTGCGTCAAGTAAACCTGAGATTGCAAGTATTGATGTTAATACAGGTCTAATTACAGCTAATGCTAAGGGTGAAGCTATGATAAGAGTAGCTGTTAATGATGCTGAAAAAATGGCAAGTATTAAAATAAAAGTAGTAGAAGGTCAAATTACTCCAGGTATTTATACCATTCCTACTAGTATTGCTTTTGATGAAAAAGAAATAACTTTAACAGAAGGTGAAACGAAGACATTAACATATCATCAAGAACCTGCTGAAGCAAGTACGGATTATGTTATATGGGTAAGTGCTGATGAAGAAGTTGCTACAGTATTTAATGGTGAATTAATTGCAAAGAAACCTGGAAATATTGAAGTTGCAATTGTATCAATGGGATTAAAAGATACAATGGTTGTTCATGTTAAATCAGGAACTGTTCCTGTTACAGGAATTAATTTATCAAGTGAAGAAAGTATTACAATGAATGTTGGCGACCAAAAGAAAATAGTTGCTACTGTTGAACCAAGTAATGCTACTAATCAAGTAGTTACATATTTAGTTGATAATCCATCAGTTGTTAGTGTTGATAACGATGGCAATATTTCTGCAATTGGTAGTGGTAGTACAACTATTACAGTATCACCAAGTTCTAATTTAGAAATAAAGAAAACAATTTATGTTACGGTTAATGAAGACACAAGTTATGTTCCACCAACTGATGATGGTGGTAATAATGGAGGTAATGATGGCGGTAACAGTGGCGGTGAAACGGTTACTGTTGGAACCGTAATTGTTACTGGTACTAATAATTCAGTTTCAACGGAATTACCTGGAATTGAAGTTGAAAATACAACTGTTACAATGACTCCTAGTGGTAATGTTGAAGAAATAAGATATTGTAAATATGATAAGGCAGTAAGTTCTAATTGTACTCCACAAAACATATATATGGACCCTATTAATCTGCCAGAAGTAACAGTAACTAGTAAGAAAGTATATGTATTTAAAATAGTTCCTGTTTATCAAGGAAAAAAAGGTCAAGAAATAGTTAGATATGTAACAATAAAAGCTGGTAGTACTCCTAGTGATAATCCACCAGATGATCCGGTTAATCCGCCAGATGATCCAGTTAATCCACCTTCATCAGATGTAGGTGAACTTATAATTAGTGGATTACACGATAGTAGAAGTGATGCTGAAGCTAATAATAATGTGGTATCTATTGCTACTATTGTTGTTACTAAAACAGGTAACGTTGATAAATTTAAATATTGTCATGCCGCAATTGGTGGAAGTTGTCCTTCTTATAGTACGCAATCTTTATCAAGTGGATCTTATTCATTTACGTTAAATACTCCTGGTACTTATTTCTATGAATTTATCCCTATATACAATAATACAGAAGGTGCTAAAGTTATAAAATATGTTAGAGTTGGTACACCAGTTAGTCCACCAGCAAACGAAGAACATTGTTATGTAAGTTCTAGTAGTCAAGGTATTGGAACAAACTTTACATGGGGAACTAAACCTACAAATGCAAGGAATGTTGTTCAAGCAAAAGCCTTAGATAAAAGAGAATGGTGTAATGCTGCTAAACAAGGATATTTATGTTTTAAAGATAATGGAAACAACTATTATTGGGGATCAAATTTCTCTGTACCAGAAACATATATTTATCAACCTGGTATAACAAGACAAAGTGATTGTCTTGCAAAAAATCCAAGTGATAGATGTTATTGTAATTCGAGTGGACAATGTATATGGGGACAAGCTAGAACAGGTTATACTGTATCAGCTTATATTCCAGATGATAAAAACGAATGTGAAAGATATATAGGAAATGGAAATCAGGGATGCTTTACATATAATGGTAAACTTGTATGGGGTAGTTATATGAATAAGAGTAATTATGCATATATGTCACATGTTGAACGAAGTAATTGTCAATCAGCACCAACTAAAACTGATCCTACTTGTCCAACAACAATGAATTCTTATGAAGGTTATTATGATGGAAAAGAACATTCAATTACCGTATCAGGTGGAAGTGGTGGAACTATTGAATACCGTACTTCTACATCAGGTACATGGTCAACAACTAAACCCACTAGAAAAGATGTTGGTACAACAACGGTTTATGTAAGAATTAAAGGTGATTCAACTCATAATGATAAAGAATGTGGTAGTCGAACTATTACAATTAAAGCAGTACAACCGGCAGAAGAAGGTTGCTTCTGTATGTCAAATGGTCTTTGTAAGACAACTAGTGGTGGAACTGGATATACAAAAATTAGTGGTGTAACTAAAGAACAATGTCAAAGATATATTAATCGAAAAGGTCAATATGATGGTGAACAAACAGGATGCTTTATTAAAAAGAGCAATAGTATGTTTACTTGGGGAGCATATATGGCTAAAACTAGTGAATATACATATTTCTATGAAGGAAGTAGTAATAAAGATAATTGTACAGCTAAAATAAGTTCTATTAGTTTATTTAAAGGTGCAAGTAACTATGGTGGTGTATTAAATAATGGAAATATACCTGTAATTGGTTTCGAAACAATTAAAGGAAATATTAAATATGGAGCTCTTATGTTCTGTTATTATACATCTTCATCATCTAATCCATCTATCAGTTCTGTTGCTAGTTCATGTAAATTCCCAACAGGAAATGCTCTTGCTCCAAATTATGCATTTACATCTGATAATGAATTAACTGATTTAGGACAAGGTATAGTCTTTAGAGATTTCAATAAGAAGTCATTTACTAAATATAAGATTCCTGAACAAACGACATTAAATAAATGGTATTACGTACGTCCTTCTGGTAGTGCAGTTGAATCTACAACTGATATTGCTTTTGAGTTTGAATGGTTATCTAAAGCCGAAAATAGAGGCGTAGCCCATCCAGATAAAAAATTAATATTTGCTATTGCACCAGTTATAATAAACAGTAATTATCATTATATACCTCCAACGACATATACCGTTTATTCTATTGATATGTCTGATACTAGAATAGGTTCTTCTGGAACTCCAGGAAGATATATGTATTGGAAAGTAACTAAAATACATTAAAGAAATATAAAAAAGAGAAATTAATTTTTCTCTTTTTTTAAATCCAATTATTATTGCAAATTTACTATATAAAAAGTATAATTATCTTGGGTGATTGTTATGAACGATGATGAAGATTATTTAGAAGATTATGACGATGATAGTGGTAATTCTTCGTCAAATAGTTTTATGACTTTTTATGAAGAAAATAAAAAGTTAGTATGGGTTTTAGGCGGAATAATATTATTAATAATTTTAATGTTAATATTTGGAGGTAGTAGTAGATCAACTAGTCCTACTGATACAGAAGTTACAATATCATCTACAACAGAAAATGTTGGTGTTAGTAAATCTGTTCAATTAGAATTAAAAGTTAATAATAATTCTAATCCAGATGTATCTTGGAGTAGTAGTGATACTAATGTTGCTACTGTTGATCATGGTTTAGTACGTGGTGTATCAAGAGGTAAAGCAACAATAACAGCTACTTATACTGATCGAAATAAAAAAGCATATTCACAAACTTGTGAAGTAACTGTTTTTGAAGGACAAGCTGGTGTTAATTTAGTATCAGTTAGTTTCAAAGATGGTACTGTTGTGATGTCACCAAATAGTAAATATACGCTTAATTATCAAAAGACACCAAGTAATGCGATGGTATCATCTGTTAAATATTCATCAACGAATGAAAATGTTGTTCGTGTTGAAAAAGAAACTGGTGAATTGAATGCTGTTAGTATTGGCTCTAGTACTGTTCGTGTCGAATTAAATGAATCAATGACAGCAACAATTACGGTAAATGTTATTGATAAACAAGTAACACCAGGAATATATTTACTTCCTTCATCTTTAATGATAAAAAATAATGAATATAATTTAGTTGAAGGTGAAAAGAAAAAAGCTGAGTATACATATTTACCAACTAATGCAACTTTAAAATTTATTGAATGGTCTAGTAATAATACTAGTGTTGTTACTGTTGATGAATATGGAAATTTAACTGCAGTAGGAGCTGGTGAAGCTAAAGTAACTCTTTCTTGTGGAGGTGTTTTATCAACAACAACGGTTCGCGTTAATGCTAAAGATGTACCAGTTAAAAGTATTACTGCTACTGATACACTTGTTAATTTAAATGTTGGTGATACGCATCAAATACTTGCAGTTGTAAATCCAGCTAATGCAACAAATCAAGAACTTAAATATTCATCAAGTAATACATCAGTAATATCAGTTGATACAACTGGTTATGTACGTGCTTTAAATAGTGGAAGTGCAACTGTTAAAGTATCTTCTGTAAGTAATCCAAGTGTTAGTACAAATATTAAATTTAATGTTAATAAACCATCAACACCTAGTGATCCAGGTGGTGGAGGAAGTCCTGGTGGTGGTGGAGATACTAGTGTTGGTACTGTAAAAATAACAAGTAATAATAATGCTATTCAAACATCATATGATAAAGCTTTAAAAAATGAACGTACTTCATATCCAACTTTAACTATAAGTGGTAGTGGAAATTATGACACAATAAAATATTGTTATTATACATATGGTACAAAGAGTAGTTGTACTCCTAATATTATATATAGTGGTCCATTCACATTTAGTCAAAATGGTATAACAGTATTTATGGCTCAAGCAAGTTATAAAGGAAAAGATGGAGCAATATTAACAAGATATGTAAATATTAAAGTTAATACACCAACACCACCAGCTCAAACAACTGCATGTTATTGTAATGGTAGTGGTCAATGTCGTTGGGCTACTAGTGGTGGTGGCTATACAACATATACTCAATATGGATTAAATGAATGTAGTGCATATGTAAATAGAGGTAATCAAGGTTGCTTTACTTATAATGGTAGTCTTGTATGGGGTAGTTATATGGGTAAATCAGGATATACTTATGTATCTCATATAACATCAAGTAGTAGTTGTTCTACTTCACCATCTACACCTCCAGCACAAACAAATGCATGTTATTGTAATGGTAGCGGTCAATGTCGCTGGGGAACTAGTGGCGGTGGTTATACCGTATCTACACAATATGGACAAAATGCATGTACTTCATACATTAATAGAGGTAATCAAGGATGCTTCGTTCACAATGGTGGTCAAGTATGGGGTAGTTACATGGGTAAATCGGGATATGTATATCAATCTACAATAACTTCAAGTAGTAATTGTGGAAGTGGAGGTCAAACTCCACCACCTTCTTCTGGATTTACAGTTGATTGGGGAAGATGGTATGGTTATTATCCATCATGGACAACTATTCGTGGCGTTGGTTACAAAGTAAAGAGTAATAATAGTATAAGCCGTGTTTACTTCTGTGAATCTGATACTTCAAGTGCTTGTACAATTAATACAAGTAATGCTACAAGAATTACCAAACATTTTGATCTAAAAGTTGGTAGTGGTAATACTTATAATTCTAGTAGTGGATACAACAAAACTTATTATTTTGATGATTTAACTGGTACAAAATTTGATTTCTATATTATGTCAGTTAATGGACATTATTTGAAAGTACTAGCTATTGATAGTAATGGCACTAAATCAAATGAGGATTCTGTTGTAGTAAATAGATAATAAAGAGTGACTTAGTCACTCTTTTATGTTATATTAACAAAGAGGTTTATATGAAATTTTTATTAGAAGTTTACCAAAAAAATAATGAATTAGATGATATCTTTATTAATAAATTTGATAGTGATAAAGATATGTTTAAAAAGAATAAGTTGGAACTTATTGTTGAAATAGCAGAATTTGCTAATGAGACTAAATGTTTTAAATATTGGACAAAGAAAAAAATGAATAAAGAATTAGTCCTTGAAGAGTATGCAGATTGCATAATTATGACTTTATGTTTATATCATTATTACAATCTAGAATTAAATGATTTAGATTATCCAATATTAAGTGATATTAATGATACTTTTGCGCGTATGTTTAATCTAGCTAGTAATCTATATTTTAGTGATGATATTAATTCATTAAAAGAGATTTTATTTCAATTAGTTAAATTAACTAATAAACTTGATATTACAAGTGATGAATTAGTAGAAGCTTGTTTATCAAAAATAAATAAAGATACGGAGAGACTAATAAATGAATATTAATAAAGATAAATATATAATTGTAGAAATAATACCAACTCATAGTGATTCATCAAAAGGGGATATTATTCAACTATCTGCTTTGAAACTTAAAGGATTTAATTTAATAGATCGTTTTGATTATCGTCTTAATAATGATTTAATAACTAATAAAGATTTAGTAGATTTAATTAGTTATGATAATGATAAATTTATTTATGTTAATGAAAAAGATGAAATAATAAAAGAGTTCATTAAATGGAGTAAGAATTTACCATTGCTTATTCTTGATAATAAGTATACTAATAGTTATTTAAGTAAAGTTAAAAATAAAAAAGAATCCATCGCTAAATACTTAGATATGGATTATTCAGATGATTTAATTAATAATTTAATAAAAAAATATAATCTTGAATATAGTAATTATATTGTTGATTTATTATATGAAAGTTTAATATTACATGAAAATGAAAAAAAGAGCTAGAAAGCTCTTTTTTTATAAATATTCGCTAAATAGTTCGTTAATTGAAGCTCCAAATGCCAAAACCATAATGAATCCAATTACAAATCCAATTAAACCTAGTATTAAATAACCTCTTGCAAAGTTTTTACGATTGATGTTTCCATCACCAAAAGCGAAAACTAACATCATTATAAAACCGACAAGGGGAATGGCAAATAAGACCATATATCCTACATAAGCCCATGCAGAAAGTGGAGTTGTATCTTGATATACTGGTTGCCCTCCATAAACAGGTTGAACTGGAACATTTGGTCCATAAACTGGTGTTGGCGGAACACTTGGATTGTTATACATATGTCCTCCTATCATATCTATTATAACACAATGTAAAAATCTTTATTAATATTTTTAGATATATTATAATTAATATGGTGATAATATGTTTGATTTTGTAAAGGATGAAACTTTAATAATATGTCCATTAGATTATAAAAATAATATATTAGATTATTTAACAAAAAATAAATTAATTATTAATCTTAAGTTTATGACAATAAATGAATATAAAAAGAATTTATTGTTTGATTATGATTATCATGCAATTGATTATTTAGTAGATAAATATCGATTAAAGGTACCAAACGCTAAAGAATTAATCGAAAATTTATATTATGTTAGTGATAAGAAATATAATAATGAAAAACTAGATTATTTAGTTTCTATAAAAAAAGAATTAGATAGTAATAATCTTTTAATTTATAATCCTTTATTTAAAAAATATTTAAACTGGAACACTGTTATTTACGGTTATGGAAAGTTAGATAAATTTTATAATAATATGTTTTCTAAAGCAACTATTATTCCATATAAACTTATTGATAAAGAATATAATATATATCACTTTGATGATGTTAATAGTGAATTAGAATTTGTTTTTAATACCATTGTTGATTTAATTAAAAAAGGTATTAGTATTAATGATATTTATTTAATGAATGTAACTAGTGAATACTATTCTTATTTAAAAAGATTTAGTAAGTTTTATCATATTCCTATTTCGGATATTAATAATGATAGTATTATGGGTACAACGATAGTTAAAGACTTCTATCAAATGATTGTTGATCAAAAAGATAGAGAAGAAATCTTTAATAAGCTTGATAATGAAAGTAACTTATATGGTGTTTTAGTTAATATTTTAAATAAATATAATGATACTAATTTATATGATGTTAAAGAACTTATTTATGATGATTTATTAAATACAAAACTACCATCTATTAAATATAATAATGTTTTAAATTTTGTTGATTTATTTAATTATATTGATGATAGTAAATATGTTTTTTTAATAGGATTTAATAATGGTACAATCCCTACTATTTATAATGATATTGATTATATTACTGATAATATTAAAGGTCTTGTTAATATGTCTAATTCTAATGAATTAAATATGTTATCTAAAAATAATACATTAGCGTATTTATCGAATATTAAGAATCTTTATATTTCTTATAAAGATCAAAGTCCTTTTGCATCTTTTTATCCATCAACCCTTTTAGAGGATATGAAGATAAAAGAAGTTAAATATGAATCTAATTACGATTATAGTGAAGATTATAATAAAGTAAGATATATTGATAAAATTGATAATTTTATTAAATATGGATTATTTAGTGAAGATATTAATCGATTATATAGTTCTTATGGTAAACTTAATTATTTATCATATGATAATAGTTACAATAAGATTAATAAAGAATCATTAATTGAATATTTAGATAATAAGTTAACATTATCTTATAGTAGTATTGATAGTTACTATAAATGTGGTTTTAAATATTATTTAACAAATATTCTTGATATTGATTTATATGATGAAACATTTTCAACGAGAATAGGTAGTTTATTTCATGATGTTCTAAGTCATAAAAATGATGATGATTTTAACATGGATGAATGTTACAAAGGTTTTGTATCAAAGTATGAATTTAGTAACAAAGAAAAATTCTTTATTGATAAATTAAAACCTGATTTAGAATTCATTTTAAAAGTATTAAATGAATATCAATTATTAACAGGTTTAAATAAAGAGATGTTTGAAGAAAAGATTCAAATATTAATTAAAGATAGTCCTTTAGTATATTTTAAAGGTTTCGTTGATAAGATTATGTATGATGCTTATAATGATAAAACATTAGTTAGTATTATTGATTATAAAACAGGGAATATTGATATTAATTTATCTAAATTGCCTCTTGGTTTATCTATGCAACTACCTGTGTATTTATATTTAATTGAGAAGAGTAAGTTATTTGATAACCCAGTTGTCGTTGGTTTTTATCTACAACATATCTTAGATAATGAAATCAAAAGAGATGATAAGAAGAGCTATCTTGAATTAAAGAAAGATAATTTAAAATTATGTGGATATAGTTTAAATAATAAAGAATATCTAAGTATCTTTGATAGTAGTTATGAAAATAGTGAAATGATAAAAGGATTAAAACTTAAAAAAGATGGTGAGTTTACAAGTAATTCTAAAATATTATCAAGCGATGAATTTAAAAATATTGTTAATATTGTTGATGACAATATTAAAAAAGGTACAGACTTAATTCTTAATGCCGAATTTCCAATTAATCCTAAAATTGTTAATGATGTTAATGTTTCTTGTGAATTCTGTAAATATAAAGATATATGTTATCTTTCTGAAAAGAATAAAGAATATATAAAGTTAGAAGGTGAGACTAATGTGGACGAAGGAACAGAATGATGCAATTTATGAAACTGGTAAAAACATTATTGTTTCTGCTGGAGCTGGTAGTGGTAAAACATTAGTATTATCAGAAAGAGTACTTGAACATGTTAAAAGTGGTATACCTATTAATGAGATGCTTATTCTAACTTTTACAAGAGCAGCTGCTGAAGAGATGAAGCGAAGGATAAGAAAGAAACTTGTTAAAAATAATTTAGTTGAACAAGTTAATTTAATAGATAGTAGCTTTATAACGACATTTGATAGTTATTCATTATCTCTTGTTAAAAAGTATCATCATCTATTAAATGTTAGTCGTAATATTAATATTATTGATGAAAATATTTTAAAGATTAAAGTATCAGAGTTACTTGATGAATTACTTGAAGAAGAGTATGAAAAGAGAGACCCTTTATTTACAAAGTTAATAAGCGACTTTTGTGTTAAAGATGATAAATCAATTAAAAAAACAATCTTAAATTTATTAGATAAATTAAATATGAAATATGATATGGATAATTATCTAGACACATATTTAGATAATTTCTATAATCTTGATAATATTAAGAATAATTTATTAGATTATGTTTCGATTATTAAAGGAAAGATTAATGAAATAAATAATAATTTATCAGATATTTCTTTATATGTTGATGGTGATTATTATAGTAAGTTATTAGATTCATTAAATAATTTAATTAATAGTAATGATTATTTATCAATAAAAAATAGTATTCCAGATAAACTTCCTAATCTTCCAAGAAATAGTGAAGAAATAGTAAAAAATAAAAAAGGTATAATTAGTGACTTATTAAAAGAAGTTAGAGAGTATACTAAATATAGTAGTGAAGAAGAATTAATTGATACTTATTTATTAACTAAAGATTATGTTAATGAATTAATAAATTTAATTAGAAAACTTAATAATAAAATAAATGAATTTAAATTTAATAATGATTTATATGATTTTATAGATATTAGTAAACTTGCAATTAAAGTAGTCGAAGAAAATGAAAATATAAGACTTGAACTACGTGATTATTTTAAAGAAATACTCGTTGATGAATATCAAGATACTAACGATTTACAAGAATATTTTATTAACTTAATTGGTAATAATAATATCTATATGGTTGGTGATATCAAACAATCTATTTATCGTTTTAGAAACGCTAACCCTGATATTTTTAGAAGTAAATATAATAATTATTCAACTGGTGATGGTGGATTAAAAATTGATTTACTTAAAAACTTTAGATCACGAAAAGAAGTTCTTGATAATGTTAATTTAATCTTTGATTATATTATGGATGATTATATTGGTGGCGCTAACTACACGGAATCTCATAGAATGGTTGCGGGTAATATTAGTTATGATAATGAAGGTAAAACTAATCAAAATTATAATATGGAAATATATACTTATCCATATGATAAAGAATTAGGTTATAAACGTCATGAAATAGAAGCTTTTATAATCGCTAAAGATATAAAAGATAAAGTTAATAATCACTATCAAGTATTTGATAAAGACTTAAATATCTTACGTGATGTTACTTTTAATGATTTTTGTATTTTAATAGATCGTAGTACTAATTTTGATTTATATAAAAAAATATTTTTATATGAACAAATACCATTATCAATATTTAGAGATGAACAATTAACTAGTAGTAATTTATTATTAGTAATTAAAAATATTTATAAATTATTAGATATTTATGTTAATAAGAAAACAAAAGAAGAACTAACTTATTCATTTTTATCAATTGGAAGAAGTTTCTTATTTGAATATGATGATGATTATCTATTTAACATTATCAAAAATGATTCTTTTAATGATACAGAAATAATGAAAATTATTGAAAAAATAAGTATTAATATAAATTCTAAATCATTAACAGATATTTTTGATGAAATCATTAATGAATTTAATATATATAATAAAATTATTAAAATAGGTGATATTAAAGATAATTATATTAAGATTGATTATTTATATGATCTATGTAGTAATCTTAATACTTTAGGCTATACTTATTTAGACTTTGTTAATTATTTAGATAAGATTTTTGAAAATGATAGTGATATTAAATTCTCTTTATCGAAAGATGATAATACAAGTGTTAAGATAATGACGATTCATAAATCTAAAGGTCTTGAATATCATATATGTTATTTTCCAGGGTTAACAAGTGCTTTTAATACAAGTGATTTAAAAGAGAAGTTTATTTATGATAATAAACTAGGTATTATCTCACCATTTAATATGGAAGGTATTGGTAATACATTCTATCGTGATTTATTTAAATATAATTATACGAAAGAAGAAATAAGTGAAAAGATTAGATTATTCTATGTATCATTAACAAGAGTTAAAGAAAAAATGATTTTTGTCTTACCAGAAGATGATGGTGAAATAGATGAAGTAAATGGTGTTATAAGTAATGAAGAAAGATTATCTTATAAATCATTTAGTGATATGATGAATTCTATTAAAGAAAAATTATCTAATTATATAAAAAGTATTGATATTAATAGTCTTAATTTATCAAAAGATTATTTACTTCCTAGTGAAGGTGATGTCTTTAAAAAGTTTAAAAAGACAAATGATTATATTGAAACATTTGAATATGAATTAGAAGAAAAACAAGAATTAACAGAAAGTCATTTTTCTAAAAGTAATATCTCACTTATTAATAAAGATAAAAGTGATATTATGTCTTTTGGTACTAAAGTTCATTATTATTTAGAAGTATTAGATTTTAACAATCCAGATTATTCTTTAATTGAAAATGAATATCAAGAAAAAATAAAAATATTCTTAAATAGTGATTTATTAAGTAATAAAGATAAAGCTAAATTCTATAAAGAATATGAATTTATTTATCAAGAAGATAATGAAGTTAAACATGGATTTATTGATTTATTAGTAGAATATAATGATCACTATGATATTATTGATTATAAATTAAAGAATATTGATGATCTTTTGTATGATAAACAATTAAATGGTTATCGTAAATATATTAGTGAATTATCTAATAAAAAAGTTAATTGTTATTTATATTCAATAATGGATTCAACTTATCGTGAAGTAAAACCTCTATAAAAGTAGAGGTTTTTATAATATAATGAAGTGGGAGTTGTTATGGAAATAATTGAATATGAAGAAAAATATTTAGAAGATGTACGTGATTTACTTACAGAACTAGAAGAATATCTTGTTTCTATTGATCAAGATGAGTTAGATCATGTTCATTCTGAATATCATGAAAAGATGGCTTTGATTGATTTATTAGATGTTAAAGATAATGATGGTAAATGTTATTTAGCAGTTGAAAAGGATAAAGCTATTGGTTTAATAATGGGAACGATTCCTCCTTATTCTGAATATGATTACTTAGATTATAAGTGTCCTAGAAGAGGAGAAATAATAGAGTTAATTGTAACAAAGAAAACAAGAAGTAAAGGTATTGGAAAAGCCTTAATGGGAAAAATGGAAGAATATTTTAAGAGTAAAGATTGTGAATATATTCTTGTCGATATTTTTGCTTATAATGATAATGCCCTTAAATTTTATTTTAAAGATGGTTATCATCTTCGTATGGTTACAGGTATTAAGAAGATATAAAATAGTTTTAAATGTGTTATAATATAATAATATAGTAGGTCCTTATGAAGAAAAAGAAAAGGGTTCAGACAATTGATATTATTATTGGTATTTTAATACTTTCAATAATTGTGTTCGCCATTTTATTAATCGTAAATGCAAATAGTGTAGTATTTGAATTAAAAGGTGATAAAGTAATAAAACTAAATATTGGTGAAGAGTTTTATGATCCAGGTTTTATAATTAAACGTGGTGATGAAGATTTATCTAGTGAAGTTGTTGTTGAAGATAATATTAATATTAATGAAGAAGGAACCTACAAAAGAACTTATAAATATGGAAAAAAAGTATTAACAAGAGAAATAAAAGTTGGGAAATTTAGAGTCTTTACGCTTAATGGAGAAACTGATGTTTATATTTTGTTAAATGGTAAATATGATGATCCAATGGTAACTGCATATTTAGATGGAGTAGATTGTTCAGAAAACGTCAAAGTTTATAATAGTTGTGATATGTCTAGAAATGGTTTGTGTCGCATAAGTTATCTTAGTCCAGATTTGAAAAAGTCATTAGAAAGAAGATTACATGTTAGTGACTTTAAAGATTATTTTATAGTTCAATATGATTCAGGTGGTAAGTTTGATTCGATTACGGCATCAATTACAATGGATAGTAGTAAAGTAAGTTCATATGTTTTACCTGATGGAACAGAGAAAAATGAAAATAGTACATATTCTTTTAGTGAAAATGGTACTTATAGTTTCATAATTATTGATAAATACGGAAATAGATTAGAAAGAAAAGTAGAGGTAACCGGTATTATAAAACCTCTTGAAGTATCTTGTAGTGCTATTGTAAAAAATAGAGAAACAACGATTTCTGTAACTGCTAATAAAGATATTAATAAATATTATTATAATGGAGTAGAAGCTACAGATAATCCTCATAAGTTTAATAAACAATATCGTGAAAATAAAGTAACTGTTATTGATAAAGATAACATAAAGAAGACGGTTACTTGTAAAACAACTATTGAAAAATATGATAGTTTTGGTGCTTATAAACATGTCATTATTATTGGTGTGGATGGAGCAGGTGCTGCTTTCTCTAAAGTTGATTCACCAAACTTTGATAAGATTTTTGGTAATTATGCATTTAGGCATGATGGAAGATCAGAAGATATAACAATTAGTGCCCAAAACTGGGGATCTATTTTAACCGGTGTTGCATGTAAAACGCATGGTTTTACTAATGATTCCATTGCTGCTAAACAACGAGATTCAAGTTCAGCTAATCATTCAATTTTCTATTATGTACGTAAGGCATATCCTGATGCTAATTTAGCATCAATCGTTCATTGGAATCCAATTAATCATGGTATTATTGAAACAGATTTGAATGTTAAAAAACAAAGTTCTGGTTCGGATAAAGGTGTTACGAATTTAGTTAAATCATATTTAGATTCAACGAAACCAACTTTATTATTCATTCATTTTGATGAAGTAGATGCAGCTGCTCATGCTCATGGTGGCTTTAGTAGTGAATATTATAATAAACTTAAATATATCGATGGCTTAGTTGGTGAAATATATAATAAGATTGTAGAAAAGAGAATGCTTGATGATACATTACTTATTTTAGTTGCTGATCATGGTGAAACAAGAGGTAGTCATGGCGGAAATAGTAAAGAAGAATTATCAACGGTTGTTGCAGTACGAGGTCATTCTGTTAATAAAACAAGATTTACAAGTGGTATTAGAAATCGTGATGTTGCATCCATTGTTTTATATGGATTAGGTATCAAACAACCTGGTAATTTTATTTCATCAGTTCCAAGTGATTTATTTGGTGAACCAAGATAAGGTTATTAATGTGTTAATAACCTTTTTTTGTTTAATCATATTTGTTATAATACGAAGTGTATTGATTAAAGGTGTTTTATGAATATAAGTGAGTTAAACAAAGAACAAATAATAGAACTTGTTAAAGATAAAAAAATAGGAGCTAAAGAGTTAACAGATGCTGGTATTTGTCCAACATGTTTTGATAAAGAAAATGATCATATTTTATATGGTGATAACACTGATAGAATGATTTATGAAGATGAATTATTTGAAGTCTTTTTAGTTTTTAATCCAAGAAGTATTGGACATACAGCAATTAGTACTAAAAAGCATTTTAAAGACATGATGGAAATAGATGATATTACTTGTAATAAAATATTTATTCTTGCTAAAAAAGTTATGAATATTATAAAAAATGTTTATGGATGTGAAAGTGTATATTTATGCACAATGTGTGATGGACCAATGAATCATTTTCATTTACAGTTAATACCTCGTTATGATTATGAAGAAAGAGGATCAAAGAATTTTGTTAAAGAAAGAAAAGAATATATTAATGATTATGAAAAAATAAATCTTTTAAGAAATAAAATTAAGGAGGGAAATTAATGAATTTAAAAGAACAAATTGAAAATTATGAACCATTTGATGAACAAGAGGAAAGAGATAAAGAACAAATGTTAGCCTTTATTAATACCTTTGATGATGTCTTAACAAGAGAGAATACTTTTGGACATTTTTCGGCATCAGCTTTTGTTGTTAATAAAGATCGTACGGAAATGGTTGTTGTTTATCACATTATAAATGATGGATGGATTTATCCTGGAGGACATGCTGATGGTATTGAAAACTTACTTGAAGTTGCTGTTCGTGAAGTAAAAGAAGAAACAGGACTTGATGTAAAAGTATTAGATGAAAATATTTATGGAATTCAATCAGCTCCTGTAAAAGGTCATATTAAACGTGGTAAATATGTATCAGCTCATATTCATTTTGATTGTATTTATTTAATGGAAGCTGATGATACAATACCTCTTGTCTTTCGCGAAGATGAATCAAAAGGCGTTAAATGGATACCATTTAGTGAAGCAACTGATGAAACAATGGTTGATTGGGTAAGACCTGTTCATAAAAAGTTAATAAAAAAGTTAACAAATAATTAGGAGTAAGAATGAAATATAAATATCTTGTCCTAGATTTCGGTAAAGTTTTAGTTGCCCCAACAACAGGTGATTGGGATATAACACCAAAGTTTCATGAATTAATTGATGTAAGTAAAATTGATATAGAAAAGTTTAATGAAATAAGAAAAAAATATAGTTATTTATTATCTGAAAAACTAATTACCTTAGAAGAAGAATATGATATGTTTATAAGGTTTTATGGTAATATTTTAAAAGAATTAAATTTTGATATAGAACTTGCAAAGCCACTTGCTTATGATCGCACTTATAATCATACTAAATATAGTTTATATGACTCTATTTATGATGAACTTGATAAATTAAAAGAAAAATATAAATTAATATTATTAACAGATAATTGGCCATGTGTAAATAATTATTTAAAAGAATATAAGTTAGATCATTATTTTGAAAAAGTTTATATTTCATCAGTCTATGAAGCTTTAAAAAGAGAAAAAGTATTCTTTGATTATCCTATTAAAGATTTTAATATTAAAAAAGGAGAAGCCCTATTTATTGATGATACTGAAATTAATTTAGATGCAGCTAAAGAAAAAGGTTTTGATGTCTTATTAATGGATCGCGAAAGAGTAGTTAACGATAGTAAATACAAAATAATACATGATTTATACAGTTTATAAAATAAAGAGACTTATAATAGTCTCTTTTTTATGTTATATTTATTATAGATATCATAGGAGTACTTATGGAAAGAATCTCAATTGAAGATGAAAATAGAAATATAATTATTGATATTCAAGATAAAGTTCTTAAGGGATGTTCTTTTTATCATGATGGAAAAATAGAATCTCTAAAAAAAGAAGATCTTAATATCTTTAAAGAATTTATCTTATCTAAAGATCAAAAAGTATTACCTAATGAAGGAGAATATAAAGTAGTTCTTGATAATAAAACAGGATTTAAACATTATTTTTTAAATGGTGTTGAAAGTTATATTATGTTCTTCCTAAATAATGGTGAAGATGGAGAAGTATATAAAGTAGAAAATATTGGTTTAACAGATAATGGATGGCGAAAAGAAGAACATCTTTCTTTTAAAGAAAAGATTTTTAGGTTAGGTGGAAAAGTAGTGCATGCTACATGCCATGGTTTAATGTACGTCATCATGGTAGTCTTAATTGCTAATTCTCTTTATGTTGTAAGTAATCCTAAAATAATTAATGATTTAGGACCAATTCCTATTCTTAGTATAGTAACAGGAAGTAAAGATATTGAAGTTAATGATTTAATTAAGAAAATACGTTCATCAGAATACTTAGAAACGGAAGATCAATTGTTTTTAGCAAATAAAGATTTCTTAGAAGATATTGTAAAATATGTTAATAGTAGTAATTATTCTAAATTTGAATATAGTACAAAATTTAATGATATTAGTATAAAAACTTTTAAACCTGAAAAATATCGAAATGGTTATTATAGACCTATGGTTGACCCTAATAGTTTATATATAGCAGAAAATTGTTTGACGGATAAATTATTTAAAAATATTATTTCTCATGAATTTATTCATTTGTGTCAATGTGCTATAAATTATAATGTATTAACGGAAGCAACAGCGGAAATATTATCATATGAATATTTTGAAGATTCATCTTTAACATCATATCCCCAAGAAGTTTATTTAACAAAGAAATTGATGGAAATAATTGGACCTGAACCAATTTTATATTATGTTATTGGTGGTAATTTTGATTATATTAGTAAAGCTATTAGACCATATTTAACAGACAAAGAATATCAAGTTTTCCTAAATGATTTATCAAGACCTAATAGAGGAGATATTGGTTATAATGAAGAAGAAGTTCAAAAGAAATTTGATTCATTAGATAGACTTCTTGATAAAGTATATGAAAATAAATATGGAATTAGTACTAGCGATGATATTGCAATAACTTTATTGAAAACATCTACTACTTTAACTCGTTATTATTTTAATGAAAGAAAAATTAAAAAAGAAGGCTCTTATTATACCCCACTTACTGTAAGAAATATGTCACTAAAAGAAGCTATCAATAAAGGATACGTTTATCTATGGCAACAAATTGATGAAAATACAACTAAAATGGTATCATATGAAGAATATATGGCCAGCACATATGATGTTAATGAAAAACTATATGCAACTACAAATGGTATAGCTAGTGTTTGTACTAATGAAAATAATCAATTATATGTAGTTGTAATGGAAGAAGATAGTGATAAAAGAGTATATCTTCAAACATTAGAAGAAAAACTAGATGCATTAGAGAATTGGCGAAAGATGAATAATATGTTATAATAACAAATATCTTTTGGAGGATATTATGGATTTAGAAAGCATTTTATTAGCGGATGATGTTGTGGAATCAATAAATCAAAATATTGATTATTTAGTACAAATTATTCCAGAGATTAAAAGTATGTTTAATTTTCCTCATAATAATCCTAATCATCATTTAGATGTTTGGAATCATACGCTTTTAGCTTTAAGTTTATCAGAAAAAGATTTTGATACAAGGTTATGTTTATTACTACATGATATTGGAAAACCTCATTCTTATCAAGAAGATGAAATAAGACAATGTAGACATTTTTGGAATCATCCTAAAAAATCCGAAGAGATATCTCGTGTTATCTTAAAAAGATTAGGTTATAATGACGATTATATAAATTATATATGTTATTTAATTCTTCATCATGATGATCCTATTACAGATGAACAATTAGATAATAATTATGAATTAAGTTTAAAATTATTTGGTATTCAAAAATGCGATGCTCTTGCTCATCATCCTGATAGATTGGAAAAAAGAAAAAGATATATAGAAGAAACTAAAAATAAAATATTAATGAAAAAAGGATAAAGTGATTTATCCTTTTTAGTTTTATTATGATACAATTATTTTGAGGAGTTATTATGAAAAAAATAATAGTATTAATGTGTTTCTTGTTTTTAGTTGTTGGTTGTAAAGATAATGAAGATAAAAAAGAAATGATAAAGGATAATAGTAATAAAATATCTATTACTAAAGTATCTTGTAATGAGATGAAAAAATTAGTTAAAGAAGGCGCTATTTTAATCGATGTTCGTGAACTTGATGAATATGATAGTGAGCATTTAGATAATGCTATTAATATTTCTTATACTGTAATAGGTGATAAGATAAAAGATGTTGTAGATGATTTAGAAAAAGACATTATTGTCTATTGTAGGAGTGGGGCAAGAAGTAGTAAAGCAGCTAATACTTTAATAGAAGCTGGGTATAAAAATATTTATGATCTTGGAAGTATCGATAATTGTATGGATTAAGGAGATATAATGATCAAAGTAAAAATATGTGCTAATAGAAGTGTTGAAGATGCTAAAATGTCTATTGATGCTGGAGCAGATGTTATAGGAATACTTGTGGGACAAGAACATACAAGTGATGATTTTGTTGATAAATTTAAAGCTCGTGAAATAGCTACTTTTGCTAAAGGTAAATGTGATGTTTCTTTAGTAACACATTTAACTAATGCTAAAGAAATTATAGAATTAACAAAGTTTATTGGTAATAATACTATTCAATTACATTCGGATATATCTGAAGATGAAGTTAAACTAATTAGAAAAGAATTACCAAATGTTAAACTAGTAAGATTAATCCATGTATCAAGTGATGGTAAGATATGCACTGATTATCAAAAAATGAAATATGTCGATTTCTATTTACTTGATAGTTTTAATTTGAAAACAAATCAAGTTGGTGGTACAGGATTAACTCATGATTGGAATAAAAGTAGGAAATTAATAAGTATACTTAATAAACCAACTTTTTTAGCAGGTGGTTTAAATCCAAATAATGTAAAAGAAGCCATTAAACTTGCAAGACCATATGGTGTTGATGTTAATAGTGGTTGCAAGAATGATAAAGGTGTTAAAGATAAAGTAAGAGATTTTATTTATAATGCCAAAGAGGAGATATAATGAAAGTAATAAGAGATGCTAGTGAAGAAGAAATGATTCTAGAATTTTTAAAAGGAGAGATGGATTCAGTAAGATTCAATAATGAATTATTCGATGTTTTAAGTGATCTAGGTATTGATCGAAATATTATTGATAACGGAGATATCTTTAATGGTGATGAAAATAAAAAAAGATTTGAAATATTGAAATTATTTAGAGGATATCCAGATAGTGAATTATTTAATAACTTTCCTAAAAATGTTAAATGGAAATATTGTGAATTATCTAGTAATGATGTTAATAATATTTATTATATTAATTATGATTATTGGAATGAATTATCTAATAATACAGGAAGTCCCTTAGAAGCAGTTAAGAATATTAAAAATGGTATTGAAATATATGAAGTATCTAATAAACCTATTTTAGATGGAGTTAATTTATTAGGTAAAAAGATGTTTCCACCAATAATTTTATTAACATGTAATGATAAAAAATATGTTATAATAGAAGGACATTCACGAATGACAATATATGGTTTTAATCCATCAAAGTTAAATGGAACTTATGCATATATTGGTTATTGTAATTCTGAAGAAATGAATCAATATGATTCAAGAATGATTTAGGTAGGAGAAAAATATGAAAAAAATGAAATGTACTTCATGTGGTGCGGAATTAAAAGTTGAAAAAGATAATGAATATGCAGTATGTGAACATTGTGGTTCAAAGTATAAATTAAATGAAAGTGTTGACATTAATATTAAAATGGATGATAACATGAAAGATGTTATTAAATTTGGTTTTGAAAGGAATCGTAAAATATCAAAAGTTGCAATGATTATTTTTGTTGTAATTTTTATTGGTGTTTTAGTATTTTTCTTTACAATTGTAAGAAGTTCTATAAATCGTCAAGAAGAAAGTAGAAAACAAATGGAAGAGCGAAGTAATAAGAGTAAAGAAGAATATAATAAAACTACATTTAATACACAATTTGCTTTCGTATCAGGAACTAAGTATGGTTCAGAAATTAAGATCTTTTTAGATGTTATCGTTAATAGTAATAAAGTAAATGAAAGAAAAGTATCATTAATTTATAAAGATGAAAAAACAATAGATGAAGATAAAATTATTAATATTAAACATACATTAAAAGATAATGAAAAGTATGAAGTATCAACTAACTATGATAATGATGGTTACATTAATGAAATTAAAGTAGAAGAGATTGCCTAAAAAGCAATCTTTTATTTTAAAAATGTGTGAAATCTTATAATAACAAATATGTCTATGTTATAATGATAATAAGGAGATTATTATGATAAAAATAGAACATGTATCAAAATCATTTGGAAAAGAAGAAAAGGTAATAGATGATATTAGTTTAGAATTACCTGATGGAGAGATTATTGGTTTTATTGGTTTAAATGGAGCTGGAAAAACAACTTTAATTAAAATGATGACAGGTATTTTAAAACCAGATACAGGAAAAATTACTATTGATGGATATGATATCGTTAAAGAACCAATGGAAGCTAAACAAATGATTGGTTATATTGCCGATAGTCCGGATATCTTTTTAAGACTTACGGGTTTAGAATATTTTAATTTATTATCAGATGTTTACTCTGTACCTAAAGGTGAAAGAGAGAAAAGAATTAAAGAATTAAGTGAGATGTTTAGTTTATCTGATGTTCTTGATAAACAAATGCAAGGTTATTCACATGGTACAAGACAAAAGACAATGGTAATGGGAGCTTTAGTACACAATCCTAAAGTATGGATTTTGGATGAACCATTAATTGGTTTAGATCCTGAAAGTTCGATTCTCCTTAAAGAAATGATGAGAGAGCATGCTAAGAAGAATAATACAGTTTTCTTTTCAACACACGTTCTTGAAATAGCAGAAAAATTATGTGATCGAATTGCCATTATTGATAAAGGAAAAATTAAATATTTTGGAACTCTTGATGACTTAAAGAAAAAATATAAAAAGAATGACTTAGATAAATTATTTATGGAGGTTGTTCAAAAATGACAAATTTCTTATCTTTAACTAAAATGTTTATTCGTTCTTTAAAAATGAATAAATCAAATAGAAGTAAGAAAAATGTTCTTTTATATATCTTTATTTTTGCCTTTATAATTATCTTTTTAGTTATTCCTTTTTTCTTACTTTATACGTTCTTTGTTTTTTCTACAATGAAAAAATTAAATGACATTGGTTTTGCGCAAAAAGGCTTGGAAGCCCTATTATATGTCATGTCAGTATTTTTACTTATTTTTGGCTTTAATTCACTTTTAAATAAATTGTTTTATAGTGATGATATTGAAAATATATTACCTTTACCTGTTAAACCAGAAGAGATTGTGGCATCAAAGTTTACTAGTTGTTATGTAATTGAAAATATCTTAGTATTTGTTTTTTTAATACTTGCTGTAATAGCATATATCTTTTCTCTTAGATTACCAATTACATATATGTTGTTATCACTTATAGGAATTATTTTTATTCCGATGATGCCAATGGTTTATTGTACAATTATTTTATTACTTGCCATAAACGTTTTAAAAAACTTTATGAGTACAAAGACAATTAAAAGAATTGGTTTCTTCTTTTTAATGTTATTAATCTTTTTAGTAGGTCTTACTCTTTATAAATTATCAACATTTAATTTTGAAGTATTCTTGGAAGATTTTGCAACAGGAGATCAAACATTTATTAGTACAATGAAATATATCTTCCCATCAATTCATTATTTCTCACTAGGACTTGATCAAGGTTCAATAATACATATTATTATTTCTATTGGATTTAGTTTATTATCATTTATTATAATGCTTTTAGTAGCAAGATATACATATTATGATGGAGTATCAGGTATTCTTGGTAAAGATATTAAAAATAAAAAAATAAATAATAATGATGCCTTCAAAGTTAGAAGTCCATTATTAAGTTATTATTTAAAAGATTTAAAAATATTATTTAGATCTCCAGTATTTTTTGTTAATAGTATTATCATAAATATTGTGTGGCCAATTGTTTTATTATTAATGTTTAGAATAGCCCTACCTAGTTATACTATTACATTTATGAAAAACGCTGTAGAATTACAAAACTCAACTTTCTTTATTAGAATGTTATTATTTGTACTTGGAGTATCAATCTTTGTACCAACATTTAATTCCATTGCATCATCATCATTCTCAAGAGAAGGTAAAAACTTTCATTTTATAAAATATATTCCAATGAAATATGGATTGCAATGGAGAGAGAAGTTTTTAGTATCATTTAGTATTTCCATTATTGGAATATTATTCTTTTCAATACCATTCTTTATTCTTATTAAATTATCTTTAATTAAGATTTTGTTATATACCATAATAATGGTATTATGTGTATCAATTGTATCTTTAATAGGTTTATTAATTGATTCATTGATGCCTAAATTAATATGGGAAGATGAAATTGATTCTTTAAGAGAAAATTATAATTCATTTATTGCGATGGGATATTCACTTTTATTATTTGGATTATTATTTATAGGTTGTTCTATTGCCAAAAACTATCATTTTTCTTTCTCATTACTTGCGATTATTTATATAGTTGTTTTATCACTATTATGTTATATACTATATGTATTGAGTAAGAAAAAGATTAGTCATAATATTATTAATCAAGAATTATAAGAGGTGAAATTATGAATAATAAACCATTAATTGGAATAGTAAGTAAACCTAATATTTTTTGTAATCAAGAATTGTTTACCCAACAAGTTATATATGATGGTGTAAGAAATGCCATCTTAAGACATGGTGGACTTGCAATTGGTATACTACCAACTAAAGTTACTACTAAGTTTTGTACATCAGATGATATTGTCAATGAAACAGTATTTGATGAAACGGAATTAAATGATCTATATACTCTAATTGATAAATGTGATGGTGTTATAATCCAAGGAGGTTTATCAAGTGATTTGTATGAAATAGAAGCAGTTAGATATGCCATAGAAAAAGATATACCAATTCTTGGAATATGTGCAGGCTTTAATAATATCATTAGAGCAATGAATGGCTCTGTATTTTTGATAAATGATACAATACATAATACCGAAGATGGAAGTATTGTTCACAAAAATATAATTAAAGAGAATACTTTACTTTATGATATTTTAAAAACGAGTGAAGTAGGGGTAAATAGTATTCATACGATGTTTGCGAAAGAAGATAATATCAAAAATTTAGAAATTTCAGCATATTCAGATGACGGATATGTTGAAGCCGTGGAACTAAAAAATAAAAAGTTTTGCTTAGGTGTTAAATGGCATCCTGAATTAATGCAAAATGATGAAAGAATGAATAATATCTTTAATCGATTTATCGAAGCTTGTGAGAAATAATAAATATAATAATAAAAAAAATACTATATTGTTATAGTATTTTTTTATGTTTCTAAATATATCCGTCTCTTTTTTCAACTTCTTTATTTTGTTTCCAAAAGAGAGTGAATAAATCTTCTCCTTTTTTATTTTTACCACGATATTTATAAGGACGAGCTTCTACAGCTTTTTCTAATAATTCACGATCAGTGGTCTTATGAAGAGATACAACTGCTTCATGATATTTGATCATATCATTGACTATATTTTCTAATTGTTTTTCATTACAAGCATCATATGCTTTTTTATAACTTGAAATTAGATTCTTTGTTGTTTGTGGAAGTACTTTAACAGCTCCATTAATATAGTCATCAAACTCTTCGTGAGTAAATGAATTATCATTATTTTCAAAATCAGTTGCAACAACGCCTTTTTTCTTTTTGCTTTGATTTTCATTTGACGTTTTCACATCTTTTTTATTTTGATTATCATTTTTTTCTTGCACTTTTTTTTGTCGTTCTTTTCCATCACGCCATTTTTGTCCGGCATCTTCTGACTTTTCTTTTTCTTTATAAGCTTTTTGCCATGATTCTTTTCCAAACTGTATATAATAGTTTTGTTCTTGAAGTATTTCATAGAGATCTTTGTTACCCATTCCAATATCCATTTCCTTTGAATGTGGTAGAATGCTATGAGCCCAACTAAAATAATGATAAGGACGTTCACGAGCAGCTCTTTCATATAGAATGCATTCATCTATTTTTTTTTCTTTTGAAGCTCTAAAATGTTCATCGATTAGAAGTGCTGCTTTTGTTTCTATATCATCTTCTATTTTTGAATCATAAGCTTTATTATATTCATTAACTAACCAATATGCTGCTTTTGGGACATCATTTAAATAGTCATCCATGTTAAAATAATTATCATCCGGAGAAGGTTGTTTTGTAAAATCATTTGGGTCATAATTTTTATTTGGTTTTTCTTTTTTTCCACCACCAAATATTTTATAAAGTATATAAATGACTATTACAATAAATATAAATTCACCCATATATTATTTTCTCCTATTAGTCACTATAATTATCGCATTCTGTAAGTTCATCTGGATCAACATAAGTTCTATAAAATTCACAATACCACTTATAACCATCACATTCTGATGAATTACAATACTTGCAATATCTACATTTACATCTCACAATTAAAAAACTCCTTTCTTTTATAATTTTATTATACATAATTGTTATTAATAGGACAAGTAAGTTTAAGAGTTTCTTTTTAAACATTAAAAATATGATATAATGTTATTTGAAGATGAATATAGAAAAAAATTATTCTAATTAAAGGAAGTGATTTCTATGAATGAAAATAAAACTAATATAAACTGGTATCCTGGTCATATGGCTAAGACGAAAAGAGAAATAAAAGAAAAACTAGATTTTATTGATATCGTTTATGAAGTCATTGATTCTCGTATGCCAAGATCAAGTAGAATAATTGATTTAGATGACATTATAAAAGATAAACCTCGTATTATTATTGCAACTAAATATGATTTATGTGATACCAAGGTTACTGATATGATTTTAAATGAATATAGTAAAGATTATCCAGTTATAAAATGTAATTTAAAAGAGAATAGTAATATTAGTAAACAAATTGTTTCTAAAACAGAAGAGTTATTAAGAAGCATTAATGAAAAAAGAAATAATAAAGGTTTATCAAGAAGAAATTATCGAACTTTAGTTATTGGAGTTCCTAATTCTGGGAAGAGTACTTTAATTAATCGTCTTGCTGGACGTAATGTTGCTAAAACTGGTAATGTTGCTGGTGTTACAAAGAATTTATCTTGGATTAAACTTAATAAAGATTTAGAACTATTAGATACTCCTGGTATTTTATGGCCTAAGATTGAATCAAGAAGTCAAGCTTTGAATCTCGCTAGTCTTGCTAGTATTAAAGAAGAAATTATAGATAAAGAAGAAGTGTCAAAATATATTATTGATTATTTATATAATAATTATCCAGATATATTAAAAGAAAAATATAAAGTTGATAAGGTTGATGATAATACTTTTGATTACATTGGAAGGCATCGTGGATGTTTACTAAAAGGTAATATTGTTGATTTAGAAAAAGTTTATACTTTGATAATTAATGATTTAAAAGATGGAAGAATAAAAAAAGTTACTTTTGATAAGTAACTTTTTTATTGTGTAAAGTATATAGTGTTGTAATGCCAGAAGATGATGTATATGTAGAAATAACATATCTATCTGATATCGTTGTACCAGTACCAAAGACAGGAGATATAATTAATAGAACATTTATTGTTTTACTAATAAGTATAATTGTTACTATTGGATGTGGATATATCTTAGTAAAAAATAATAAGAAAAAGTCATTTAATTAATGACTTTTTTTATTTATAATGTTATATTTAGAATAGGTGATAGTATGAATTTAAAGGTGGTTGATCAAGCGTTAAATATTATAAAGGAGAAGTCTAATCCTTTAATGTGGAATGATTTATTCTATAATAAAATTATTGAATACTTATCTGATATCATTGGTAATCATGATTATTTTGATATTCAAACAATTGTATCTATTGATGGTAATTATATTGAAATAAGACCTACTGTTAGAAAAGATATATCTAATATTTGGAATTGTTTCCCAGTATATGAAATAACATATTATCCTAAGGAAGATTCTCTTAATTTTATTATGGAAAAGAGAAGTTATATTAATCTTAATAATGATAATATTCCTGATGTATCAATTTATTCTACTAGTGAAACTTATAATAATGAAGGTGTATGTGAATACTATTCTAAATATTATGATATGTATACCTTAGATAATATTATTTCCATAAATGAATTTTTAGATAAAACAGATGTTCATTATGAAAATGGTCATTTTATGAGTGGACCAGTTAACTCTAACCATCCTCAAATTGAAAAAGGTATTCGTTTTCAAAGAACTAATGTTTTACTTGAAACAACGATTCGTGATGGCCTTGAAGAAACATACTTAGATTTAACTCTTGATGATAATAATAAAAATAAAATTAAATTAGCACGTAAGATGAATGGTAATTACTATGATGATGATAATTTAATTGAAGAGGACTTATATCGCATTATAAATAGTGTTGATAGTTTATATAAACAATGTTCTATTAATTATTCTGATGATAAATTTTTAGAGTTATTCCATAATTATGCTTTAAAATGCAAGAAAGAAAAGTAAATAGTAATGTAAATTAAATAGAATTCTAAAAAAAAGAAGAAGAATTCTATTTTTTTTATTGTTATTATGGTAAAATTATTATGGGTGTTTATATGAAAAGTATATATAGTATGGCAATTCATGATTTAGAAACTTTTCTACTTGATAATAATGAGAAGAAATATCGAGCAAGTCAAATAATGGATTGGCTATATATTAAAAGAATTAATACTTTTTCTGAGATGTCTAATTTATCTCATGATTTAATTGCATTATTGGAAGATAATTTTTATTTTGATAAAATGGAGATTATTAAAGAACAAAATGATAAAGATGTTTCAAAATACCTTATTAAATTATATGATGGTAATTTAATTGAAGCCGTACTTATGAACCACAATTATGGTAATAGTTTATGTATATCAACGCAAGTTGGATGTAATATGGGATGTAAGTTTTGTGAAAGTGGAAGAAGAAAAAAGGTTAGAAATCTTGAAACTTCAGAACTTGTTCTTCAAATATTAAAAATTGAAGAAATTATTAATAAACGTATTAGTCATGTTGTAATTATGGGAATCGGTGAACCTTTTGATAATTATGATAATCTTATTAAGTTTATTGAAATTGTTAATTATAGTAAAGGTATTGCTTTAGGTAGTCGTCATATTACGGTATCAACATGTGGTATTGTGCCTAAAATTAAAGAATTTATGAAATTACCATTTCAAGTTAATTTAGCAATTAGTTTGCATGCACCAACTAATGAAATAAGAAATAAAATTATGCCAATTAATAAAGTATACAATTTAGATATTTTAATGGAGACATTACATGAATATTTAAATAGTGGTGGAAGACGTGTAACATTTGAATATGTTATGTTAAGTGGTATTAATGATTCAATTGAATGTGCAACAAAGTTATCTAATTTACTAAAAAATATGAATTGTTATGTTAACTTAATACCATATAATGAAACAGAAAACATTGGCTTTAAGCGGAGCGGTAAAGAACAAATAATGAAATTTTATGATAGATTGAAAAAAGAAGGAATAAACGTTACAATTCGTCGTGAATTCGGAGGAAACATCGATGCTGCTTGTGGACAATTAAGATCGAAGGAGAGTTTATGAGAACATTTTATTTAACAGATGTAGGAAAAGTTAGAGATCATAATGAAGATAGTGTTATAATTGTTAAGAATAATGAAGGTAATTACTTAATGGCCGTAGCAGATGGTATGGGAGGTCACTCTTGTGGAGAAGTAGCAAGTAGTATTGTAATTACTTATTTAGCGCATCGTTTTCAAGAAGATTTTTATAAAATGTCTAAGGAAGATGCCATAACATTTGTAAATGATTGTATCGTTGAAGTAAATCATAAAATATTTAAATATGAAGAAAGTCATCCTGAGAGTAAAGGGATGGGAACAACTCTTGTAATGGCTATAATTACTAATGATTATATTATTATGAGTAATATTGGTGATTCATCAGGATTTGTTCTTAAGAAAAATAAATTACATAAAATAACAATTGATCATACACTTGTTAATTATTTAGTACTTGCTGGAGAATTAACGGAAGAAGAGGCTAAAAATCATCCAAGGAAAAATATTCTTATGAAAGCCTTAGGAGCTAATGATCCAATTGAAGCTGATATCTTCGATTGTGACATGGATATTGATGGTATCTTCTTATGTAGTGATGGTGCGACAAATATGTTAGATGTTGAACAAATGGAAAAAGTATTATATAGTGAACTTGATATTGAAGATAAGATTGTTAAGTTAATTCATAAGTGTAACAATCGTGGTGGCCTTGATAATATATCAATGGCTTATCTAGACTTTAAGGAAGGTGACGAAAAATGATAACAAAGGGGCAAAAGATTAATGATCGTTATGAAATAGTTAAATCCATTGGCGAAGGTGGTATGGCGAATGTATACCTTGCTCATGATTTGATTTTAGATCGTGATGTTGCTATTAAAATTCTACGTGGTGATTTATCTGGTGATGAAAAATTCGTAAGACGTTTTCAAAGAGAAGCCTTAGCAGCATCTAGTTTATCTCATCCTAACATTGTCGAAATGTATGATGTTGGTGAAGATAAAGGTATGTACTATATCGTAATGGAATATGTTAAAGGTGTTACTTTAAAACAATTATTAAAGAAACGTGGAGCATTAACATTATCAGAATGTATTGATATTATGTTACAACTTACTGATGGTATTAGTCATGCACATGCAAGCTATATTATTCACCGTGATATTAAACCTCAAAATATTATGATTCAAGATAATGGTGAAATAAAAATAACAGACTTTGGTATTGCTATTGCTCTTAATAATACCCAAATGACACAAACTAATTCAATTATGGGTAGTGTACATTATTTACCACCAGAACAAGCAAGTGGTAAAGTAGCAACCGTTAAAAGTGATATCTATTCAATGGGTATTATGTTCTATGAATTATTAACAGGATCATTACCATTTAAAGGAGATACTGCTTTTGAAATCGCTTTAAAACAAATTAAAGATGATATTCCAAGTGTTCGTGAATTTAATAATTCTATTCCTCAAAGTGTTGAGAATGTTGTCCTAAAAGCAACTGCTAAGAATCCAAAGAATCGTTATAGTTCTGCTAAAGAAATGCATGATGATTTATTAACAGTACTTGATGAAAATCGTCTTGATGAACCAAGAGTAGGATTTAAATATGTTGAACATGATGGTAATATTACAAAAGATGATTTAATTATTGATGAAAATGATGAAAGAAAGAATGGTATTAAATTAGAAGAAGATACTTTTGAAGCAGGTCATAAAACAAATGTTGTTTTATGGGTTTTATCAGGAATCTTCACAATGATTATTTTAGCTTTAGTTATTCTATTCTTAGTTAGTCCATCGATAAATAAAGTACCGGATGTAAAAATCCCAGATGTTAAAAATATGACGGTTATTGAAGCAGAGAAAGTATTACATAAAGAAGGCTTTGAAGTAGCTAGTGAAATTGAACAAGTTGGTTCTGACGAAGTAGAAAAAGGATATATTGTTAAAACATCTCCTTCTATTGGAAGAACAGTTAAGAAAGGTACAGAGATTACTTTATATGAATCTAAAGGACCTCTTAAATATACAATAGAAGATTATACAGGAAAAAATTATATTGAAGTTAAAACGATATTAGAAAATAATTATGGATTAAATGTTGTCATTGAAAAGAAAGAAGTAGATGACGATAAGGAATATGATGAAAATATAATTATTGATCAAGATTTAAAAGTTGGTACAGAAGTATCAAAAGGTGCTAATATTACTTTATATATTCCTGATATAATTGTTAAATATCCTGATTTCACTGATGGAACATGGACTCAAAGTGATATTGAAAGTTTCTGCAAAAAATATGGTATTGATGTAGAGTTTAAATATGAACCAAAACCAGGATTTAATGATGGTGATATTATTTCTCAATCAAGAGCTAAAGATACACCAGTAATTCGTGGCGTTAAAATTGAAATTCATGTGGCAACAACTTATGAACCACCTGAATCTAATACAGAAACAGAGACTGAAACAGACTAAAAGGGAGTTTTATGGAAGGATTAATAATTAAAATAATTAGTAATCAATGTTTTGTAAAATATGATAAGGAAGTTATTGTATGTTCTTTTAGAGGCAACTTAAGAAGATCTACAATGCTTCCTTTAGTTGGTGATAGAGTAATTTTTGATAAAGAAAAAAAGGTTGTTACTAAAGTATTAGAAAGAAAAACAGAGATTAGAAGACCACCTGTTGCTAATATAAGTCAAGCTATTATTGTAACAAGTCTAATATGTCCTGCTTTTTCCACAAATTTAATTGATAAGTTATTAATTGAATTAGAGTTTAATAACATCAAACCTTTTATTTGTTTAACAAAAAGAGATTTAATAAGTGATAAAGAATTTAGTATTATTAAAGATGATATTGATTATTATAAAAAAATAGGTTATAAAGTTCTTTATAATACTGAATTAGATGAAATAAAGAAAATCTTTAAAAATGAAATTACGGTATTTGTTGGTCAAACAGGTGCAGGTAAAAGTTCTTTATTAAATAAATTAGTTCCTGAATTAAATTTAAAAACAGGAGAAATCAGTATGGCATTAGGAAGAGGTCGTCATACAACAAGACATATCGAAATATATGATTTGTTTGATGGAATGCTTTTGGATACTCCAGGTTTTTCATCACTTGATTTCTATAATATGACCAAAGAAGAAGTAAGGGACTCTTTTATTGAATTCAGTAACTATCCTTGTCCTTATAGAGATTGTCTTCATCTTAATGAAAGTGAATGCCAAGTTAAAGTAGCGGTTAATGATGGTAAGATTGCTAAATTCCGTTACGATAATTATTGTAGTTTAGTTTCTACAGCGTTAGATAATAAAGATAAATACAAGAGAAAGTAGAGGTGCTTATGAAAAAAATAGGTGTTTCATATTTAGGAGTTAAAAGTGTTCCTAAGACGTTAATTGAACTTGATAAAACAGATGCAGATTATATTCATGTAGATGTTATGGATGGTAAATACACAAAATATAAAACAGTTGGCTTTAATGAAATGACAATAGGTAAATATACCCAAAAGAGATTAGATGTTCATTTAATGGTTCGTAAACCTCTTAAGTATATTGACGATTTTGCCCTTTTAAACGTATCAAGAATTAATGTTCATGTTGATATTAAAAATGATTTAGAAGATGTTATAGACAGAATAAAAATATATGGTATTAAAGTTGGTTTAGTTCTAAATCCTGACCAAGATATTGATTTAATAGAAGAGTATTTAGATCGTATCGATAATATTTTAGTTATGACTGTAGTACCTGGTCTTCCAGGTCAAGAATTAATCCCAGAAACAGTGAAAAAACTTAATACTATTAAAAAGATTATTGATAAAGCTAAGTTACCAATTACCCTTGAAGTAGATGGTGGTGTTAACTTAGATAATATCAAAACTTTAAAAAATGCTGATATTATTGTTAGTGGAAGTTGTATTACAAAAAGTGATAATTTCCAAGAAACAATTGATAAATTACGTAAGTAAATTTGCTATTTTATTAAAAAAAGGTTATAATATGCTGTCAAAGGAAGTGGAGTATGGATTTATTTCAACAACTTAAATTGTTACCAAAGGTTGATTTACATATTAATTTAACTAGTTCCATTAGTACAAATTTAGTATTTGATTTAACTAATGAAACAAGTATTATTGATGTTGAAGAAAAAATGTTTCAACATAATCCTAAAGAATATCGTGAGTCATTAAAAGAACCTTTAAGAGTCCTTAAGACCAAAAAGAATATTGTTCTTGCGGTTAACGATTTAATTGATAGGTTAGAAGAGAATAATGTTTTATATAGTGAATTGTTTTTAGATTTACCTTTATATAAAAACATCGATGAAGAAAAATTAATTAATTATATATTAGATGTTATTAAAGAAAGAAACTATAATATGCAATTAGTATTATGTTTATCAGATAACTATTGTAAAGAAGAAAATATTGAATTAATTAATTTATTTGAAAAATATTATAAGAAAGGTGTTAATGGTATCTTCTTTGATAAAAGTAATATGACTAATTTATCTGATTATAATTATGTATTCGATAGATTAATTAAAAATAATTATCCTTATATAATTAATCTTAATAGTCAAATTACTAATCAAGATCATGATATTTATCTTAACGCTAAAAGAATTATTTATTCATTACCTAATAGAGATAATGTACTTGAAGAATTAATCGATAAAAATATAATGTTAGAGTTTCCAATCTCTAGTTTAAGGGAATCTAATATCATTAATGAAATTAGTGAATGTTTATTTTATCCATTATATCAAGATAATTATGATGTATCATTAGTAAGTCGTGATATGACTAGTTTAAATACAGATATTTTAAATGAATATTGCTTATTATTTAATAATTGTGATATTAAGATACTTGATATGATTAAAATAAATATAAATATTTTAGAGAATATAGATATTGATGAAGAAGTTCGTCAAGAATTAATTAATAAGTTAAGAATGGAAAGTAATAAATTATTATAGGAGGAAGTATGGAAAATAATTTAAAGTTGATTGTTTTTAACAATTGTAAGTCGTTTGGGGAGAAAGTTGATGAACATTTAAAAGAATTAACTGGTCAAAAGGAAAGTTTTATTATTCCAATTGATGAAGTAAGATTCAATAATGGAGAAGGTAAAGTAGTACTTCGTGAAACTGCAAGAAAAAAAGAAATATTTGTTTTATCAGATATTGGTAATCATTCAATTACATATGAAATGTTTGGTTATACTAATCACAAGAGCCCTGATGATCATTTTCAAGACGTTATTCGTGTATTATGTGCAATAAGAGATCAAGCTCATAGTACATCACTAGTTATGCCACTACTGTATTCATCTCGCCAACATAAAAGAGAAGGTCGTGAATCACTTGACTGTGCTGTAGCCCTTCAAACTTTAATTAATAAAGGTGTTAAAAACATTATTACTTTTGATGTCCATGATTCTAATGTTCAAAATGCAATACCTTGTTCATCATTTGATAATTTTTATCCAACAAATATTATTCTTGAAATGTTTGTTGAAAATGAAAAATTAGATAATGATAATTTACTTGCTGTATCACCTGATTCTGGTGCTATTAAAAGAACTAATTATTATGCAAGTATGTTAGGTTGTTCCCTTGGTGGACACTTTGAAAAACAACGTGATGTATATCGTGTTGTTGATGGTAAAAACCCAATTCTTAAACATGAATATATTGGTAAAGATGTTAAAGGAAAAGATATTATTATTGTTGATGATATGATTGCATCTGGTGAATCAATGATTGATGTTGCTAAAGAATTAAAAGCAAGAGGTGCTAAACAAATCTTTATGATGAGTGCTTATTGCTTATTTACAAAAGGCATTGATGTTTTCCAAAAAGCATTTGATGATGGATTATTTACAAGACTTTATACAACAAACTTAAGTTATGTTCCCGAAAAAGCTCTAAAGAAAAAATGGTTAGTACAAGCTGATTGTTCTGACTATGTAGCTAAAATAATTTATACTTTCTATCAAGGTAAATCAGTTGCTCCTATCTTAGATTATAAGAGTGAGAAACTTAAAAACTTTGCTAAACATTAATAAAAAAACTACACATTTGTGTAGTTTTTATTTTATTTTCGTATAATTGGAATCTAAACTTTTGATAGCTATATCTATAATTGCTTCCTTTATTATTTCATAATTATTTCTTTCTCTCGTAATATTATGACAAATAAATTCGTTAATCATTTTTTTATTCTTAATAATATATAATAAAGTAGGTAAAAATTTATCTGGTTCAATATTATTTTTAAGAAAAATATAAATTACTAGTTGAATATATTGTTCAATGTATCTATCTTTATAATCTATTTTGGCTTCAATTATTTTGGTTAAATAATAAAAGAATAAATAATTATCATTTTCTTTGTAAAGTTCGTATTTGTTTTCTAAAAGATAATAATGTACTATTTTTGAAAAGTTCTTTTTGGGACTACTGCAATACTCTAATGGATTCAAAAGAATTTTCATTGAATCTATTACTATATGACATTTACTATTATCAAATGTATTAGGTTTTATAATTTCAGTTATTAATTTATGAAATAGTTCAACATTATTTGTTCTAACAACTTCTTTAAAAAAGTCATAATATGTATCAATAAATTCTATTTTCATATGGTTATGCTTATTTGTAATCTCATTTGTAAATGAATATTTTATCATATTATAGATATCTTCTAATAACGGTTCTAAATCTTTATCTCGGCACTCTTTTAACATAAAATGATTAAATATTTGTACTTTTTCGATATTTGTCATAATAGATTATCACCTCTATTTTATTACTCTGTGGTCAAGTTCATTTAAAATAACATTCATAAGAACATTAAGAAATTCATCTTCATTTTCTTTCTTATAGTTATGTCGATAAAATGAATTTATAAATTGAATGTTATTGTGTACGTAATCAAGTGCATCAATAAAATTATTGGGATTAGTATTATTTTTTAGAAAATAGTATATAATTGCTACTTCAATACCCGTTCCAGTATATTTAATATTATGTTCTTTACCATGATTATATAATTTATTAAGATAGTCAAAATAAGGATAGGTACTATTTTTAGAATAAAAATCGTATTTGTTTTCACTAATAAAATAATCTGTAATCATTGAAAAATAATGATCTTCTTGGCTTAAATATTCTTGAGGAAATAATAAAAGATTCATCATATCAAATATTAAGTGAGTACTAATAGTATTATTATTAGGATGTGTTACTTCAAAGACCAATTTATGGAATAGGGGAATATTATTTGTATCAATAACATCATATAATGGTTGTAATAAGTTAGTAATATGTTTTATTTTTCGATTATCATCTACATCAAAATTAAAACCTAAATGATGTTTGAAATCAAATTCAAACATATTATATAGATCTTCAATAACAGGTTCTAACTTTTCATTATGATATGTTTTATTTCGACATTCATCATACATTTTAATTTTCTCTTGATCTGTTAAAATATGTTTTTCCGTTTTTTTATTTACATTTGTTAGTACAACATAACTTGTACTTTTATCTATTGACATAGTTTGCCTCACTAATGAGGTTTATTATAACATAAAAAAAACCATATACAATGGTTTTTAATTTTCATAAATATTTAAATCAAAATTATGTTCATTCTTTTCCATACTTAATAGTTCATTTGTTGTAATCATGAAATATTTATCATCCAATACATCAGTTCCGTCTTCACTTATTGGATCATCCCAAGTAAGGTCAATATGATACCAATTATTATCAATATAAGCTCTATTCCAAGTATGGTTAATCGTTGATACTTTATAATTTTTAATATTTAGTTTTTCTAAGAATAGACTCATAGCATCGGTATAACCACCACATAATCCTATACCTTCAATAATAACACCATATGCATTATCGGATTTATAATTAACGATTTTAGAGTCAGCTCTTTCTTTATCATATTGTGTTTTATTTATAATGTAATCATGGAATTTTTTTATATTATCTTTTGTAGATAATGAACTATCATATACTGTTTTATATATTTCATCAATTTTATAATTAATAAGAAGAATCATTTCATCATCATACACTTTATTTACTTTTAAAGTTATATTGTCTCTTGAATCAATTGTTGTTTCAATAGATTCAAAACTATTATATGGATGAACAAAGTTATTTATATTTGATATTGTATTTTGATCATTAGCAAGAGCTTCAACATCATTAATACAATTTACATATTTATCATTACAGTGAAATGTGAATGATAAATCACCACTATTAACAAAAGTATAATAGATATTTAAGATATCTTGTTTATTTTCAGGAATAAGTTTATCTGTATTTTGAACATATTTAAAATCATAATCACGATAATATTTATTTTTTTCAAGAGATGATAGGGCATATTTTTCACCAAAAAAATGAACATATGTTTTATATATGCTATCACGCTTTTGGTATATAAAACCAGCGAGTAAAATAAGAACAATAATTGTTAATACTCTCTTCATCCTATTCTCCTTATATTCATTGTATCATAAATATAAGAAAAACAATATTAAAAGACATAAAAAAAAGATAACTTTCATTATCTTATTTTAAAGCATTAACACTCTTAGTTAATCTTGATTTTTTTCTAGCTGCATTTTTCTTATGAATTAAACCAATATTTTCAGCTTTATCAATGTTTCTTAATGTAACATTTAAAACTTTTTCACTTTCTTCTTTATTTCCTTCTTTAATTGTTCTTTCTAACTTTTTAATAGAATTTTTCATTCTTGAATCAACTAAAGTATTCTCATTACATTTTCTTGCACTAGTTAAAACTCTTTTTTTCGCACTTTTAATATTTGGCATTATCGTTCACCTCTTTTCACAAACACATATATAATAACAAATTTACATCATAAAAGTCAATATTATTTTAAAGTGTTGGTTTTTATTATTATATTGTGGTAGAATGATAATATAGAGAGTGTGATATAGATGAATGGAAATAAACCTAAAGTAAAAAAAGATAATACACAAGCTATGAAGATATTATGCTATTTTGGAATAGTATTTTGTACAGCATTAATTGCTCTTCCATTAGTTTTTAGAAAAGTTTTTCCAAGACCAGAAGAGCCTGATGAGAAAAAGGAACAAATTGCAACATTATCATGTAATACAGAAGATAATGGTGAGACAATTCTTGTAACTTATTATGGAGAAGAATACTTAATGGGTCAAATTAAATATACTGTTGCTGCTAATGCTGAAAGTTGGGTAGCCAATGATTTGTATCAAGATTTAAGTAGAAATGATACTGTTGTATCTAGAAGAACAATCGAAGATCGTAATAGTTTTGATAGAGTACAATTCTTATTAACACCTAAAGATAGTAATTCAAATGTATTATCACAAGAAGAATTGCAAGTTTTATCAGCTGATAATAAAAAAGCTCCTAAATCTCAAAAAGAATATTACGAGGAGTTAGGTTTCACTTGTACTTTAAAAGAAGAAAATAAAACTAATAGTTAATATTAGTTTTTT
>JAEEZO010000027.1 GCA_016291895.1 Caryophanales bacterium | reverse complement strand
ATCTTAGGTATAGGCTTTTTATGTTCTTCTCTAAATAAACCTTCTTTTTCTAACTTTTCTTGTAATTGTTTAAAAGCAAGATAAAGGTTACCTAAACCATCTTCCATCATATCAGATACATAAACTTGATAATTACCTGTTGCTTCATAAACACCTATTTTACATTCAACAAGAACTTTCATACCATCTGTTGGTACAAACTTAATTTTACTTGCTGAACTACTAAACATAATAGCGTTAATTCTACTATATTCATCCTTCAAAGTAAAATAAAAATGTCCTCTTGTATGAGCCTTAAAATTAGATATTTCTCCACGTAGATAAATTTTCTCTAAATTAGCATCACTTTCTAATTTATATTTAATATATCTTGTTAATTGAGTTACTGTTATATATTTCTCATTCTGCATTATCTTCTATTTCCTCATGATAAATCTTATCAAGGCAAGCATTAATCATATTAGTTACTTTTGGATCACTATATTTATGTGATAATTCAATAGCTTCATTAATAGCAACAATCTTTGGTGTCTCTGTATGCATAAGTTCATAAATAGCCATACTTAAAATAGCCTTATCAACTTTTGATAAACGATCAATATCCCAATCAACTAAATATTTATTAGCAAGCTTAGATATCTCTTTTTGATTATTGATAACACCTGTAACTAATTCATATACAAAATCATTTTGAATTTCTATTTTTTCTTTTATTAATTCATTAATATCATATTTTATTCCGGCTTTTTCAAAGATATATATTTGATAAATAATATTTGAAGCCGCATCTCTTAATTCACTTCTTGTTTTTCCCATATAAATCACCAACTAAATTATACAATAAAAGATGAAAAAATACTATTTTTTTCATCTTTTATATTATTCACATACTCTATTTCCAGAAAGTGAAGCACTATAACCATCTGTTTTATAGCCAGCTTGCTTACAACTAATATAAGCTTTATATTGTCCACCGGATATTCTTACATATCCTGAACAAAGTTTTTTTACATCTTCAATTCCATCAATGTCACATAAATTTGTTAAATCACTTACTTCTTGAGCTTCAGCATATTCTTTAACCATTTTTTCATAAGCATCAAATTTTTTCTTTTCATTATTAGCATTTATACGGTTAACTGATGGTAAAACCAATATTGTAAGTAATGCAACAATTGCAATAACAATTAGTAACTCTGATAGAGTAAAACCATTTCTATTCATATTATCACCAATAAAATATTACCATAATAAACAAAAAAAGGGAATACTCCCTTTTAAATATAATCATCTATTGTCATTAATCTTTCATCTATTTCTTTAAGACTAACTTTTGGCTTTTCTTCTGTTTTTTCAATATTAACAACATTCTTATTTTCTTTTTTGATTAATGATTCTAGATAATATGAAGATTCAATCTTCTTTTTAGTAATACTATTACCTGTAGAATAACGATCACTAATTGATAATTCTGTTAATTTAATAGTTACAATTTCATCAGTTATTAAACCAATAAAACTATTTGATGGACAAGTAAATGTTTTAACAATTTTATATGGATTTGATTTAATATCACGAACAAGCATAAGTCCACGTCTTGCTCTTGATGATTTTTCAAATTCAGATAATTTAACACGTTTACCATTACCACGATCCATAATTATTGATATATAATCAATTTCTCCAAAGTTATTAACAGAAACAACATAATCATCTTTTAAGTTAATACCTTTAACACCACTTGCTTTTAAACCAACAATTGGTACTTCATTAATATCATACCATAAACCATATCCATTACGTGTTGCCATAAAGATATTATTACTTGTTGATATGAAGGCATCAATTACACAATCATTAGCTTTTAACTTCATGCAACCAACTGGTTTATTATAACGTAATAATTTAAATTCTTTTAAACTTGTACGTTTAACCATACCCATTTTAGTTGTAATCATAATATCAACAGGTTCATCAAAGTTTGTTACTTTAATACAAGATATTATTTCATCATTAGTTTCCATCTTAACAAGATTACTAATATGTTTTCCAAGTTCCTTCCACTTAAGTTCAGGTATTTGATATACAGGTACATAAATGAAATTACCTAAAGAAGTAAAGAGTAATACGGTATCAAGAGTATTTAACTCATAGAAACCTAATACATAATCATTATCTTTTAATAATGGTTCTTCATCTTCTTTAAAACTACGCTTACTTACACGTTTAACATAACCATCTTTCGTAATAACTACAATTACATCTTCTCTTGGAATCATATCTTCTTCATTGATTGATATTTCCATAACTTCATCTTTAATTTCTGTCTTTCTTGGTGTTGCATATTCTTGTTTAATCTTTTTTAGTTCATTTTTCATTACACCTTTTAGTTTTTCAGGATCAGCTAAAATATCTTCAAGTCCTGCAATAACTAATTTAAGTTTTTCAAATTCTTCTTGAAGTTCAACAATATCTTGATTTGTTAATCGATATAATTGAAGCATAACAATATATTCAGATTGTCTTTCCGTAAAGCCATATTTTTCTGATAAATTAATTTTAGCATCAGCTTTATTTTTACTTTTTCTAATTGTTGCAATAATTTCATCAAGAATACTAATAGCTTTAATTAAACCTTCAACAATATGCATTCTCTCTTTAGCAAAATTAAGATCATATTGAGTTCTTTTGGTAATTACTTCTTTTTGGAACGCAATATAAGCATCAAGAATTTGAAGTATTCCAAGTGTCATTGGTCGCTTATTAACAATAGCAACCATATTATAATTATATGATATTTGTAAATCACTATTTTTATATAAATAATTTAATATTAATTCTTTATTAGCACCTTTTTTAAGGTCAATAACAATTCTTACAGGATCTTTACGATCTGATTCATCACGAACTTCCAAGATACCATCAAGTTTCTTTTCCATTGATAAATCAGCAATACGATGAACAAGCATCGCTTTATTAACATCAAAAGGAATTTCCGATATAACAATTTGTTCATTACCTTTATTCTTAATAAATTCGGATTTAGCACGAACAATTACTTTACCACGTCCCGTTGAAAAAGCATCAATAATACCTTTTTTACCTTCAACAATACCTCCTGTTGGGAAATCAGGTCCTTTTACTATTTCAAGAATCGTATCAAGTCGACAATTAGGACTATCAATTCTTTTGATAGTAGCGTCACAAACTTCTCCTAAGTTATGAGGAGGAATATTTGTGGCATATCCTGCTGATATACCGTTAGCACCATTTACAAGTAAGTTAGGAAACTTAGCAGGAAGTACCGTTGGTTCTTTAACGGTATCATCAAAGTTTGGTGCCCATGTTATTGTTTGTTTTTCAATATCTTTTAATAATTCATTTGATATTTTAGATAGACGCGCTTCTGTATAACGCATAGCAGCAGCACCATCACCATCCATAGAACCATTATTACCTTGCATTTCAATATATGGAGTTGATTGTTTCCACCACTGACTCATACGAACCATAGCATCATAAATAGAACTATCTCCATGTGGATGGAAATTACCCATAATGAAACCAACGGTCTTTGCACTTTTTCTTGTTGGTTTATCATAATTGTTTCCATCTTTATACATACCATAAAGTATTCTTCTTTGAACAGGTTTTAACCCATCACGTACATCCGGAATAGCACGATCTTGAATAATTGCTTTTGCATATCTTGCAAAACGATCACCCATAACATCTTCTAAAGATGTATCAATAACTCTTAATAATTCACTCATACTATGCACCTATTTGGTAATTGTCTTCCAATGTAAATACTACATTTTCGTCAATCCATTCCTTTCTAGGCTCAACTTTATCACCCATAAGGACACTAACACGTTTTTCCGCTAACATACCATCAGTAATATTAACTCTTATTAAACTACGAGTATCAGGATTCATTGTTGTTTCCCATAATTGTTCTGCATTCATTTCACCTAAACCTTTATAACGTGATAATTCAAGTCCTTTATGTTTACTTTGTATTTCATCACGTTCTTCATCTGTCCAAGCATAGAATAATTCTTTCTTATTAGATAATTTATATAAAGGTGGGCAAGCAATATATAAGTGACCTTCTTCAATAAGCGGCCTCATATAACGATAGAAGAATGTTATAAGTAGAATTTGAATATGTGCTCCATCATCATCGGCATCGGTCATAATAATAACTTTATCATAATTGATATCAGATACTTCAAAGTCACTACCAACTCCAGCACCAATCGTATGAATCATCGTATTAATTTCTTCATTCTTATATATCTCTTCAACTCTTACTTTTTCGGTATTAAGAACCTTTCCTCTAAGTGGTAAGATTGCTTGGAAAGTTCGATCACGCCCATTTTTAGCACTACCACCAGCTGAATCACCCTCGACAAGATATAATTCATTCTTTTTAGCATTTTTTGTACTAGCTGGCGCAAGTTTACCAGATAAATTCTTTTCAATCTTATTTTTCGTTTTTCCATTCCTTGCTTCGTCCCTTGCACGTCTAGCTGCTTCTCTTGCTACTTTACTTCTTACCATTTTATCCATAATCAAAGTTGCAACTTGATTATTTTCTTCTAAATAGTATTGAAGTTTCTCCGTAACAATAGCTTCAACAGCCGTTCTTGCTTGAGGGGTACCTAATTTACCTTTAGTTTGTCCTTCAAATTGAAGTAAGTTCTCTGGTATTTGTAAACTAATAATTGCCGTTAAGCCTTCTCTTGTGTCAGAACCTTCTAAGTTTTTATCTTTATTTTTTAAATAACCATTCTTTTTAGCATAATCATTAAATACTTTAGTTAAAGCGGTTTTAAAGCCAACTTCATGACTTCCACCATCACTTGTTTTTACATTGTTAACAAATGATTCGATCATTTCATTATAAGTATCTGTATATTGAAACGCAATTTCAATATTCATATTATCTTTAGTTCCATTAAAACCTACAACTTCATGAAGAGCTTGTTTATCTTCGTTTAAATAAGAAACAAATTCTTTAATACCATCATTGTAACAATAATGATTTTCTCTTCCACTTTCTTCATCATAGATATCAATTGTTAATCCTTTAAGTAGAAAAGCACTTTCTTGCATTCTTTCACAAACCGTTGTAAAAGAAAAACTAGTACTAGAGAAAATCTTTTCATCAGGCATAAAACGTACTTTTGTTCCTGTTTTATTTGCATTACCTATTTTTGTTAAAGGTGTATCAAGTTTTCCTCCATCACGAAAACGAATAAAGTATTCTCCTTTATCTCTTTTGATTGTTACTTCAAGCCATTTTGATAAAGCATTAACAACAGATGCACCAACACCATGTAATCCACCTGATACTTTATATCCACTAGTTTCAAATTTACCACCAGCATGTAACTTAGTATAAATAACTTCTGGGGTTGAAATACCACTTGCATGCATTCCTACTGGTACACCACGACCAAAGTCTTCAACAGAAACACTACCGTCTTTATGAAGGGTGATAATAATACGATCACCAAAACCATTAATGATTTCATCAATACTATTATCAACAATTTCCCATATTAAATGATGTAGACCTCGCTTATCAGTAGAACCTATATACATACCAGGGCGTTTTCTTACAGCTTCTAATCCTTCTAATATCTTAATTGAACTTGCATCATATTTAAGCTCCATATATTCACCATGCTTTCTATAATTTTAAATTAATAAAAATATAATCAACATAAAAAGTAATACTTTCATATTACCTTTCTATTCTCAAAGTTAATTATAACTTAAAACTATTTCTTTGACAAATAATTTTGTAAAATATAGCAAAAAAAAAGAGTCATTTGACTCTTAAGCAGCATCTACTGGTTTACCTTCTACAGCAGTTCTAGTAGGATTCATAACATTTTCACGATATGCTTTAACTACACCATCTAAGAAAGCCGCACTATTATTAGCTGCAGCAATGAAACCTGGAACTTGCTTTTCTAGTTCAGCAAATTGCTCTAAATATTTATCAGCATTTTCATCTTGCCATGACTCAGAAACACCAGCAATTTCTTTCTTTATTTCATTGAATTCATTAGTAATCTCTTCAGCAGCCTTACGAATTGTACTTGCAGCTGATGACATTGTCTCTTCAGTAATATATACTTCTCCGCCCATAAATAAATCTCCTTTCTTAATTCATGATTAACGCACTTAATACTCTAATAGAATTATTCTACATTGGTACATCTTGATTTTTTAGTAAAGTTTCTCTTATACTACTTTCAACACCAATTACTCTATTAGCAACATCGCTACCTACTGCACCGTATGATGTAGAAGCTTCAGCCATAGCACGAATATCTTTAATCTTTGTTCTTAAATCATTAAAGAATAATTCTTTATTTTCACTCTTCCATGGATCTAAAGTACTCATAGCTTCTTCCATTTTATCAGCATTTGCAGTAATATTAGCAGATCGGTCAACGATCTTTTTTGAATGATCAAGTAATTCCTCTGGTGAAATCTTAATATTCATAAAGCACCTCCTTCTTATGAATCCAAAAGATAAATCTGTCTTACTAATCTACCTTCTAATATAATCTTACTCTATCCGTTATTTATTGTCAATTTTATTTAAAAAATTATTTGTTTTTTTACACTTTTTTTAATACTAATACTTAATAAACAAAAAAAATATAATAAAAAGTTATATTCTAACTAATTATTATATTTTATTTTAACCTTCTACAAATTTATCAAATTTATCTATCTCAGTAGTTGATAAATCAGTATCTTCTAATTCTTTAAATAATTCTTTTTGTTTTCTATTTAGTTTTTGAGGTGTACAAACATTAAAGACAATATACATATCACCAGTATGACCACTAGTACTATTTTTAACACCTTTACCTTTAATTCTTTGTTTATCTAAACTATTGGTTCCTGCAGGAACAGATAAAGTTACTACACCATAAAGAGTTCTAATATCTTTTTTGCATCCAAGAGTAGCTTCACAAAAGTTAAGAGGAACTGTTAAATAAATATCATCGTCTTCTCTTTTAAAGAATTTATGAGGTGAAACACTAAACTCTAAATATAAGTCTCCATTTGGTCCACCATTACTTCCAGGTCCACCTTTACCAGATAAACGAAGCCTCATACCATTATCAATACCTGCTGGTACTTTAACCGTAATTGTTTTACTTTGAATAACAGTACCATGGCCATTACATTTAGAACAAGTTCTTTTGAAACTTCTTCCTTCACCATGACATCTAGAACAAGTTGTTTTAGACATAAAGGCCCCAAATAATGTACGTTGTTCGGTTGTTACGGTTCCACTACCATGACAATCAGGACAAGTTACTTCATCAAAGCCACCCTTACCATCACATTCTGGACATTCTTCACTAACATTAACGCGAATGTCTTTTTCACAGCCAAAGACAGCTTCATCAAATGATAGGCTTACATCACGTAAAATATCTTCGCCTCTCACTCTTGATGAACGGCTTCTGGAACTACCACCAAAGCCACCACCAAACATACTTCCTAATATATCATCTAAATTAATATCAAATCCTGAGAAGTCATAAGCTCCTCCACCAGGGAATCCACTATTACCAGAGAATGCTGCATGACCAAATTGATCATATTGACTACGTTTATTCTTATCTGATAGAACCGCATAAGCTTCTTGAGCTTCTTTAAATTTATTAGGCGCATCAGGATCTTTATTAATATCAGGATGATATTTCTTTGCTAGTTTACGAAAGGCACTTTTTATTTCATCGTCAGTTGCATTTTTACTAACACCTAAAACTTCATAATAATCTCTTTTATCAGCCATAACTATTCTCCTCTCATAATTTTCTTATATTCATCAATATAACTATTAAATGCATTAATTGCTTCTAAATAAAGTTTTGGATCTTTAATATCAACATTAGCTACTAATAATTCTTCACTAGGATACATTGATCCACCTGTTTTTAAGAATTTTAGATAATCATCAACTTTACCAGATTCAATATCATTAACAATCTTTGTTGCACAAGAAAGTCCTATAGCATATTTATATACATAAAAATTGTAATAGAAATGAGGTATTCTCATCCATTCATTTTTAATATTTTCATCAATTACTACACCATTACCAAAATATCTTTTAACTAATTCATAATACTTATTACATAAATACTCATTAGTTAATATTTCGCCAGATTCAAGGGACGCATGCATATCACGTTCAAATTCTGCAAACATAACTTGGCGATAGATTGTTGCTTTATATAATTCCATTAATTTATTTAATAAGAATAATTTTTCAGATTTATCAGTACTCTTCTTTAATAAATATCTAACTAATATTAATTCATTAACGGTACTTGCAACTTCCGCAACAAAAATATTATAACTAGATAAATTATATGGTTGATTTGTGCATGAATAATATGTATGCATAGAGTGACCCAACTCATGAGCAAGGGTTGTTACATCATTATATTTACCTTCAAAATTTAATAAAACATAAGGTTTAGTATCGTAGAATCCACTTGAATAAGCTCCTCCACGTTTACCTTTATTATTATATTTATCAATCCAACGTTCAGAGAAAGCTTTAGATAAATTATTTATATAATCTTCACCCATTATAGATAAAGCATCCATAACTATTTCTTTAGCTTCATCAAAAGTATAAGATTTATCATAATCAGATACCATTGTACGATATATATCATATAAATGTAATTCTGATAAATTTAATGATTCTTTCTTTAAATCATAATATTTATATAAAACGTCTAAATGTTTATTAATCGTATCTATTAAATTATTATAAACACTTATATCAATATTATCAGGATATAAACTTGCTTCTAAACTAGAATCAAACTTCTTAATTTTAGCCATACTAGTTAATAATTCAACATTACCACTGAAAGTACTAGCTAAAGTATTTTTATAATTACCATAAGTTCCTAATAAATTATTGAAAGCATTCTTTCTTATTTCTCTATTAGGATTATCCATATAAACACTATAATTACTTTCATTAAGAGGATATGTTTTTCCATCAACAACAATATCTGGGAAAGTAATATCCGCATCAGTTAAACTCTCAAAAGTTTTTTCAGCAGTATCTAAACTTTTAGATAAAGTTGATAATAGTTTCTCTTCATCATGATTTAAAGAATGACTTTGATAACGATATATATTCTCTAAATTAAATCGATAAACTTGAAGATCTTTATTCTCATTAATATATTCTAATACTTTATGATAGTCACCCCTCATTAATTCAGGCATAACAAAACTAGTTAATATACTATATTTTTGAATTAAATTAGATATCTTACCTTCCATTTCTTGATAAGTAGTATTTGCTGTATCTTGATCAAGTTTTAGATGAGCATAATAATATAATTTATATAATTTACGTTCATCATCATCACTTTGTTTTAAGAAAGCAAGTAAACTATTACTATTATCTAGAATATGATCTTGATATTTAGTAATATCATTAATTTCTTTAGTTACTTTATCTAATTCTTTATAAAAATCTCCATCTGTTTTAAATATTAAAGTTAAATCCCATGTATCATTAACATTTATATCTTTTCTTTCTTTTTGTTTTTCCATAAGACTCCTTAATACAAGCAAAAGTCTAGTAAAACTAGACTTTTACATTATCTTTTATTTTTATTATTTTTCTTCGTAATCAGCATCAGCTACAGAGCCATCTTTATTACTATCATCACTACTATTATCTTCAGTAGTTTCTGTATTATTATTAGCTTCTTGTTCTTTTCTTACATTTTCATAAACTTTAGTTGCTAATGCCATAGCTTTTTCTTGTAATTTATCTTTCTTAGATTTAATTTCATCAATGTCTTTAGGATCTTTTGCAAGTTCTTCACGAAGTTCTTTAACTAAGTCTTCAGCTTCTGTCTTTTCAGAATCAGTAATCTTATCACCTAAATCTTTAATTGATTTTTCTGTTTGGAAAGCAAGTTGTTCTGCTTCATTAACAAGATCAGCTTCTTCTTTACGTTTCTTATCTT
>JAEEZO010000026.1 GCA_016291895.1 Caryophanales bacterium | reverse complement strand
CACCAACATTATATTCGTTATCAAGTAACTCTTCATGTCTTTCTTTAGTGTATCCTAAAGGTTTACGATCTTTATCAACAATATCAAATAGCTCCATTATTTTATATTCTCCTTATATTTATACATAATTGATGGTCGATGTCCTCCATCACTTTTAATTATATCTGTTTTTATTACTTTATCTTTGATTATTCTTCTAAATGCAGGATCTAATAATTTCTTATTAAGAATTGTTTCATAGATTCTTTGAACATCACCTAAAGTAAAATACTTAGGTAATAAATTAAAGATAATATCTGTATCTCTTATTTTATTTCTAATTCGATCGATTCCACAAACAATAACACTTTCATGGTCAAAAGCAAGAATACTCTTTTCTTTATGATATTCATAGTTATTAGTTGTTTTACTAATTAAGGTTTTACGAACTGAAAACTTTAATGTATCAATTCCATTACTTAGTGTTATTGTTACTAAATTGTCTTTATTATCAATATTTTCAATATTAAACCAACTTGATTTTTCATTAATCATACTTAATAGTTCATTTTTATCAATTAAGGCCATAAAAGTAGTTGATAATACACGCATTCTAGGATCTCTATTTAAACAATCAAAAGTATATAATTGTTCTAAATAAATATCTTCTAAGTTTGTTTCATTTTTTAATACTCTCTTAGCAGAATCCAATAAGGTTTCTTTTTTAGGATCTAAGAATCCTCCAGGAAGACACCATCTATCCTTATATGGATAATTATCTCTTTTAACAAGTAAGATACTCATTACCTTTTCATTACTTTTACGATAATTATTCTTTTCTTTATCCGATACACTAAATATTAAGATATCAGTAGACATTGATAATCTTTCATATTTATTAGGATCATAATGCGCTAAGAATTCTTCTTCACTCGAATACATAGCTCACCTACGATATGCTGGCATATTAAATTTATGTTGATTATTATCATGTAATTTTTTTATTTTAGCTTGTGTTTCAGAATCAAGTTCTTTTCCATAAATATAATCTTCAATAGCTTGATAAGTAACTCCTAAGTTATCTTCATCTGTTTTACCTGATAATCCATCAGAAGGGGCCTTATAAAGAACTTTTTCTGGTACTTTTAATTCTTCTCCTATCTTTATTACTTCAGATACTGTGAAATCACTAATTACTTCAAAGTCATGAGTTGAATCTCCACCTTTGGTGAAGTATCCTACAAATAATTCACTCTTATTGCTTGTACCTGCTACAATAAAGCGTTTACCATTTGTTGATAACATACTAGCTACATAATATAAACTACTCATACGTAATCTTGGTTTTAAATTAATATTAGCGTTATCATAATCATTACTTCCCGTAACATTTTCTACTTCATTAACAAAACTATCATATGTACTTGTTAAATCAAGTTTAATTAGTTTAAAGCCATAATATTCGCTTAACATAATAGCATCATTTAAGTCTTCGTCTTTAGAGTGACATGGTAAGGCTACACCAACAACATTTTCTGGACCTAAGGCTTTTACAAGAAGAGCAGCAACTACTGCACTATCTTTGCCACCACTTATTCCAACAACTGCTCCTGTTAAATTACTTTTTTGATAATAATCTCTTACAAATTCACATATTTTATTTACTTCTTCATTCGCATTAAACATAATTAATTATTCCTTTCTCGATGTTCATTAATCATTTTATTTTTTAAATCTAATAATTCTTTTGATAAATCAACATAATATTCATGAGGATTAGAAAGTCTTGTAATCTCTGGATATAATGTTTTAAACTCTTTATTACAATAATCTCTTTTTTCAGTAACAGTTGGTTCTTGATAAACAAGAGTTCCTCCTTTAAAGATTGGTACTTGTAATTCACGAACAACATAATTAATTATTTCTTTTGTTTTCCATGTATCAATTGGATGAATTAAAGTATATTTATCTTTATCAATTATTTCATCATATAAAGCAACAACATCACCTAAAGCATATCCTGTATCTTTGTCATAGAAACGATATAATTTTTTATAACCAGGATTAATCGTTTTAATACTATCATTACTTACTTTAATACGAGGAATTATTTGATTATCTCTTTCTATAGCCACTAATTTATAAACCCCACCAACACGATCAAGAGGTTGCGCAATATTATCACCAACTCCTAAAGAGTTAAATTTAGCTCCTTGTTTCTTTAATTCCGCAATAGTATATTCATTAAGACCATTTGATAAGCAAATACCGGTATCAGTATATCCTGCTTCATCAAGCATCTTTCTAGCTTCTTTAGATAAATAAGCAAGATCTCCACTATCAATTCTTATTCCTTTAAATTTAATATTATTAGGTTTTAAATATTCATTAGCAACTTTAATAGCGTTAGGAACACCTTCTCTTAAGGTATCATATGTATCAACTAAGAAAACACAATCATTTGGATTACTTTTAGCAAAGTTTCTAAAAGCAGTTTCTTCATTCTCATAAAACGTTACTAAAGAATGAGCCATCGTTCCCAAAATAGGAATATTATATTCTTTTCCTGCTTTAACAAGTGAAGTTCCAACACATCCACCAATATAGCCATATTTAGCAGATTCCATTGGATTAAGGGATCTTCTAGCACCAAATTCCATTACAGATGCTGAATCATCTCCTTCAATAACAGGAACATCTCCTGCTTCATTAGTTATTCTTTTAGCTGCTGTAGTAATAAGAGATCCTGTATTAAAATGATGTAATAAAGCCGTTTCCAATAGTTGTGCTTCCATTGTTTTCGCTCTTACAGTCAAAACTGGTTCATTAGGGAAAACGATTGTTCCATCAGGAACCATATATAAGTCTCCGGTAAATCTTGTTCCTTTTAACTGACTTAAGAATTCTTCACTATATTTATTTAAACTTCTTAAATATTCAATATCAGAATCTGTATATTGAAAATTATTAATAAAATCAATAATGTTATCAAGTCCCCCTGATACAGTGTAACCACCATTAAAAGGATTCTTTCTAAAGAAGACATCAAAATATACATAAGTATCTTTATCTCCCGTATCAAAGTATGTTTGACTCATAGGTAATTCATACATATCAACAATCATTGTTTCATTATTTTTCATCTTAATTCACCTTCTTTATAACTTTATTTTGTTCATAATGTTTAACAATAATACCTGCATTTCTCATTAAATTAAGAGCTGCTTCTTGATAATAATTTCTATTATGGTCAGGGCTATCATAAGTATCAACTAAGTTGTCATATATTATTATATCACAAGCTATATTATATTGATTAAATAGGGCTTTTAGTGTCAAGGCATATTGCATAATACAAATATCTGTACAACAACCAGTGATTGTTATTTCATCTGGTTTTTCTTTAAGAATATATTCGATAAAACCTGGAATAACGGTTAAATCAGTAGAGTTTTTATAAAAGATTTTAGCTCCAGATAAAACATCTTTTAATTCATCAATACCTTCACTTTCATAGTCATCTTTTAAAGCATGAATAGGATATATTAAGAATTCTACTGAATCTTCTGTATGCGCATCCCTAGCTTCTATTTTTTCACCATCAAAGTTTTCTAAAAAGTCATGCAATAATGGAACCATCTCCATAGCTTTTGGATTTGCAAGAGGGCCTCTCTTGCAAAATCCATTAATCATATCAACAACAAATACCATTCTTTTCATAATAATCTCCTTTCTATTTCTTTATCATTGATTTTTCTTTGGGAAGTTCATCCCAGTCATTATAGATATCTCCATCTTCTCTAAAGACTTTATATCTATTATCTGCTGTCATACAATCCTTGTCTAATCTAATAGATAAGTCTCCTTGATAAGTTTTAATATCTTTTTCTAAATTATTAAGGGTTTCAGGATCAATTCGATGTTTATTAATCCATTCATCAATTGGTGTATCATTTGTAATACTATTTTGTAATGTTTTAAATGTTAATTGTGTTACTTCTTTTGGAATGATATCTAAAATATCTTGTAAAGTTTTATTGTTAAAAGAATCTGTTAAAATAAAGACATATCGACTAATTTTACCCATTGGCTTAATCTTGTCTAAGTAGAAATAATTAGAAATACTGTAGCAAACAACATCTAATTTGTTATATAAATCATTTTCTATGTACCAACGAGTTTGAATTTCAATTTTGATATCAGGTCGATACTTTCTTGTTAAATTAATGATATCAAGTACACACTCTGGTGATTGCATAGGTTCATTTGTTCCAGTAATAACAACATAACCTAAATCAGGATTTTCTTTTAATACGTTAATAAAATTTTTTTGCCATAATTCTTTTTTCTTGTGGTAATAATCAATAAAATTGTTTTCGTGATTATGAGCTTTTGCAATACAAAATGGGCAATTAAATAAGCATTCCATATGTGGTGTAACAACTTGTAAACTTTTCATAAAACCTCCTCTTATTAACAAATTGTTAATAACACAAATCTAAGTATTAGAGAGCTCTCTTTCTCTCTTTTCAACTATAATATACTACATAATTACTACTTTGTCAATGTTTTTAACAAAATGTTAATAACAAAATAAAAAAGAGAGAACTACATAATCTCATATGTAGTTCCTTCTCTTGTATCAAGAAGTTTAATTCCTTCTTGTAATAATTCATCTCTAATCTTATCTGCAAGCATAAAGTCTTTATTAGTTTTAGCAATACGTCTTTCTTCGATCTTCTTATTAATGTATTCTTCATCAACTTCTTTTTTCTCTTCTTCTTTTAAAAGATCTAGTGAAAGTACACTATCAAAGTCTTCTATTAATAATCTCTTAGTGAAATCATTTGTATCACTTTTTAATAGATCATAGATTACTGTTAACGCTAGTGATGTATTTAAATTATCATCCATTGCTTTTAAGAATTGATTATTAAATAAATCATAATTTTCTTGATCTATATTACCATCATTACTTAACTTAGCGATTCTTGATTTTAGTTTTAAATAAGCGTTTTCGGCTCCATCTAAATTCTCATAACTAAATTCAAGTGGTTTTTGATAATGACTAGATAAAACAAAATAACGATATGATAAAGGATTATATCCTTTGTTTATTAAAGTATCAACGGTTAAGATATCACCTTTACTTTTACTCATTTTACCATTTTTGTCATTCAAGTGTTCTACATGAAACCAATAATTACACCATTTATGGCCTAAGAAAGCCTCAGATTGAGCGATTTCATTAGTGTGATGAGGGAAAATATTATCTACTCCTCCACAGTGAATATCAAGGTATTCTCCTAGGTATTTAGTAGAGATACCAGAACATTCTATATGCCAACCAGGATAACCTACTCCCCATGGTGAATCCCATTTTAATTCTTGATCTTCAAATTTTGATTTAGTAAACCATAAAACAAAGTCTGCTTTATTACGTTTATTAGTATCTTCTGTTACATCGTCACGTACCCCAACCATTAAATCATCTTCTTTATGATTAGTTAATACATAATAATCTTTTAATTTAGAAGTATCAAAATAAATATTACCTCCACTTGGATAGGCATAACCATCATTAATTAATTTTTCAATCATCATAATATAACGATCAATTAAACTAGTTGCGGGTACAACTGTATCTGGCTTACGAATATTTAACTTACAACAATCATTGAAGAAACACTCTGTATAGTATTTAGCAATATCAAGTACAGATTTATGTTCTTTTTTGGCACTATTTACCATTTTATCTGTACCAGTGTCGCCATCACTTGTCAAATGACCAACATCTGTTATATTCATTACACGATCAACACGATAACCAATATATCTTAAATATTTCTCTAAAATATCTTCTTGAATATAACTTCTTAAGTTTCCTATGTGCGCAAAATGATATACCGTTGGTCCACAAGTATACATTTTAACAACATTCGCATTCATAGGTTTAAATTCTTCAACTGTTCTTGTTAAAGTATTATATAATCTCATAAAGCCTCCATACAAAATATTATACTTAATTTTTAAGAAAATACAAATAAAAAAAGAATGATTCAATGAATCATTCTAATATATAAGTAATGCTACTATTGAAGCAACTAATACTAAATATAGTAGTATTACAAATAATAACCATGTTTTCTTTAACCATTCTTTATAAGAAAGATTTAATGTATTTAGAGCAAATAACATTGGAATACTAGTTGGAGCTATTAATAGAGCTAAACCCATTGCCCCTTGATGTATTAATCCAACAATTGGAAGCATTGCTGTATTACCAGCAAAACTATTTGCTGCAAATGATAAATTAAATACTCCATATGTTAAATAACTAAAGTCACAGTTCATAAATGAACTAATAAGTGTTACAAATGTATAAATAAAGATTCTTATTACTGGTGCAATAGATGAACTATTAGTTAAATTAATTAATGGTTTAAGAATTGATAACATAACTGGATTATTTGATGTTAATACTAAGATTGTATATGCAAACATACAAACAACTGCAGCATAAAGTACTTTCTTCATACCATTTCCAGCATTTTCAATAGCATCACTTGCCTTAACTTTATATCCTATCATTAAGACTAATTCAAGAACGAATAACCAAACGATATATTCAGAATAAGTCCACTCACCAAGAGCAGCTGTTTCACCAAATAAATCTTTGATTGTAACATTATTAAAGCCAAGAGAATTATATACTTTAGTAAAGATTGTAGTTACTTTAAATGCATCTTCTAAGAATACTTTTACTGTAACTAAAGTTAAAATAGCAATACTTATAGCAAATACTACTACTCCAAATGTACCAATAGACTTTCTTAAAGTAATACTCTTATCTTTCTTTTTATTAACAATATATTTAATAAGCATAATAACAATTGTTAAACCAAATACAATAAACATTATTAACTTACTAAATAATGGATATGCCTCAATCTTTCCTTTCAAGTCAGCAAAGAAAGATAATCCAAAGATTGTTTGCCATCCAATTGATCCTAATAGTTTAACTAAAGCAAAAACACCAAGGATTACTACTAATGGCCAAACACGTACTTTTTCTTTATCAGTTACTTTTTCTGGAATAAAGAATAATTCTTCTTCTAATTCTTTTTCTTTTGTCTTTCTATTATGTAAGAAAACAGCAATTATTAATACTACACAGCTTAACAATAATAGAATTATTTTTGAAACTAATAAATCTTTATAATCAATTTGTAGACCATTTACAAATACTCCTGCAATTGGTACTGAGAATGTATTTCCAATAGCACCAACAACAATTGGGCCTACCGTCATTAATGCTGCTGTTACTTTATCTCTTTTATTTAATAAAGCAATTGTAGCGATAAATGGCATAATAGCTAATAATTCATAAGTTAAACCTGTAAATGATACTACTATAGATAAAACTAAAATAGTTCCAATTATATAGAAAGGTTCTCTTTCTTTTACTCTATTAGCAATCCTTTCAACCAATACACGATATGCTTTTATATTCTTTAAGATTCCATATAATCCACCAACTAAAAGTAAGAATATAAAGACATATATGAAATTATAAAATGTATACGTTGGATACGTAAATAATTCCATCAAACCAACTCTTGCCATTCCTTGTTCAGCAAATTCTGTTTGATAAACCGTTACTGGAAAAAACCATGTTAATAAAGCCACAAATAAAAACATTATTATTAAGGTATATAACGTACCATTCTTTCTCTTCATTTTTCCTCCTTAAGGTTATTATAACCCTTAAATAAAAAGCAATACAATTTCTTTTACACAATTATATATTAAAAAAAGGTTTATAAAAAACCTTTACTTTCAAGACTACATATGATTATAACATCATCAAGATTATTCTCATAATTATTATAGATATCATTATGAAGATAATTATAATAAACATCTTTGATATCTTCATTACTATTTTTATCCCAAATCACTTTATCATTACGATCGATTAAAGAAAAATCATTGATAATACCTTTATCTGTTCCAACACTATAAATTGTTTTAGCACTATCAGGTAGAGAATTAACACACAAATCATGAAAATCATCACATACTTTTCTTAAAATATGTTGATTTTTATACATTGCTCTTAAGTTACAAGCTTCTCTACTTATCTTTTCATAAACAACAACAAATTTAACATTAATGGTATATCCTTTTTCATATAATTCTTCCATTATTGATAAAGGTTCAAGAGGAAGTCTCATACCCCAATCAAAAATAATATTATAACCTTTATTATCAACAATTTTACTTGATAACTTAAAGATTTTATCAGATACAACACTAGCGAAGTAATGAGTAAAATCTGCAATATCATTACCCATTGAATCATTGTTTGTTTCTAATCTTCCTTTCCAATGTTTTTTTATTAATTCTTCCATTTTTTGATAATTAGGATGGTATGAACGATAATTATCTAAATTAATGACAATAATACCATCATCATTAAAATTATTTTTAATTCGATAAGCTTCAACACTTTTACCACTTCCAGGTTGACCACCAATAAAAATACTAATAGGATTACTAACCATCTTACAATCTTTTTTAATGTCATCAAATATTCTTTGAACAATTAATTCTAGATTGTTAACATCAAAACTACATAATTCTATTACATCTTGATAGTTATATCCTCTTGATATTAATAATTCTTCTCTTTCTTTTTGTTTATAATCATTCATTATAACCTCTATTTAAATTATATCAAAAAAAGAGAAAATTATCTTTTCTCTTTATATTTTTTTACTACTTTACTCGTATTCTTTAAGTTAATAATATCTTTTACGATCTCATTTAATCTTTCACGTGATTTAGTGGGTATCATCATATTAAAATCAATTGTTATGTATTCATTATTATCTTCTTTATAAACAAGTATTAATGTTTTAATAGGAGCATCTAGAGCAATACAATTCGTATCAATTGGTAAATTTCGATATGACTGAAGATTATATTCATTAATTTTATCCACAATATTGTGGATATTTTCATCTAATTTATATTCACATATACTTAATGGTTCATTATGATAATCAGCATATTCGGTTCTCATCGTCTTTTTTACTAAATCAATTGTTATAAAATTAGTATTACCATTACTATTACCACTATTAGAATAAGTTATTTCAATAAGATTATGATATATAGGTTTTCTTTTTAATAACTTCTTTGCTAAATAATTATCATTATGGTTTAAATAATTAATAATTAGAAACACAACAACTATTATTAATATTATCAAAGAACCAATAATTAAATACTCTTTTAAGCCCATGGATTCTTTGATTCAGGAGAACGAATATCAGTCATTAATCCCATATATGAATCACTCCATAAATAATAATTTCCATCTTTTGCTAGTCGTACCATAATTGGTCTTTTAGAATCAGCTCCTCCACTTTGTAAAAATAATCTTTTATATCCTTCTTGATTAAAGTTAGGATCATCCATTACTGATATTGTATATGGAATACTTGGTGTATAATCATTACTAGGATTAGCCCCAATAAAATATGATTTACCAATATATTCATATTTTTCATTTTGCATTAAACGATCTAAAATACTTTGTTTTGCAATACCACTTAAAGGTTGATATTCTCCCAATAACACTTGCATTAAATCATAAAAAGCATTTTGATTAAGATTATTATAAGAACATAAAACTCTTACATATAAAGCAGCTACATTATATGGATTAGTACGATCTGCTTGTAATAATTCTTCCTTTGTTATTTCTAATTTATTATATTCAATATTCATATTTATCCTCCTTAATTAATATAACATAAAAAAAGAAAATAAAACTATTTTCTTTTTATTTTAGAATCAATCAAACTTTGTTCCGTTAAATATATTTTCTTATTATCAAAATCAACTGTAACATCTGTTCCTAAAGGTAAGATACCATTAGGGAAAGCATGACCTATATTAATATTATATAAAACTGGTAAATCATTTCTATGATATTCACTAAGTACTTTTCTTAAGATTTCTTTATATTCTTCATAGTACATCTCTTCATATGGTTTACCAAATATAATGCCTTTTACTTTATCATAAATACCTTGTTTACCTAAATTATTTAAAATATCATAAACAAAATCAGGGCTTGGTTTATCTTCACTTGTTTCAAGTAATAATATTTTATCATCCCAGTCAGTTGGCCAAATAGATGTATCAAAAGCCATTGGAAAAACATCAATGCAACCACCTAAAAGATGTCCTGTTACAAGACCATTTCCTTGAAGTAATTCATATCCATGAGTTTCGGGAATAAGAGTTTTTCCTACATTGATATTTTTCTCATCCCATTCAATACGTTCTCTACACCATTCCGGACTTGATTTAATTTCAAAATTCGGAGTATTATCAAACAATATACTGTTAACAGCATCTTTAGTATAATCAAACATCTTAACATATTCACCAAATTCACACATTACAGTTGGTCCATAAAAAGATACTAGCCCTGCTTTATGCATCATAAAGTGATTAATTGTTGTATCTGAATAACCCATAAATATTTTAGGATTTTCTCTTATAACATCAAAATCAATATATGGTAAAGTTCTAATAGTATCATTACCACCTATAGCACAAAAGATGGCTTTAACACTAGGATCAGCAAATGCATCCATTAAATCTTTAGCTCTATCTTCAGGATGTTCTTCTACATATTTACTACCGGAAAGAGCATGAGGCATTTCAAATAGTTCAAGTCCAAATTCATCTTCTAATCTTTTTTTAGCTATATAAAATTTATGCTTAAATTTAGTATCACCTAGTCCTCCCCAAGATAGACTAACCATCGCTACTTTATCGCCTCTATTTAATTTTTCTGGTTTAATCATAAAAACTCCTTATTTAACAATTATTCTAGGTTTATCATTCGTCCTATAAAGACTCTTAACTAATAGATACATTTCTCTATTAAACCTTGGATTATACATATTTATTATATCAGCAATCTCTATAATATGACTACAAATATAATCTAAATTCATTAATACTTCATCTAGATTATCAATTTTTTTATCAATTACAATATGTAGATATAATACATTAAAAAACCATTCAAATAAATCAGTATCAACACTACTTGGAATAGTTTGATACTTATCATATATGTTTTTGAATAATTCTATAATTCTTTTATACTTAGAATCTACAAATCGATTTATCATTAAATCTTTATATGCATCTTCAATTATATTAGACATAGTATAAGTGTTATTTTCTATATATTCACTAATAAATTTTTCATGATCAAATCTGATGTTAATTGATAGATAAAAATCTAATTCTTGTATTAATTCACGTCTTCCAGAAACCCAATATAAATGATGAACAGGGAATAAATGACATAAGTTATTCCTTTTTAAATAAACAACAATTTTAAATATTTTATAATTATTATTATCTTTATAACTATTGTTTATAAAAGAAAGATCTTTATCCATAAATTGCCATCTATTAGAGAAATCATTATCTTTTATAACACCAATTTCTAATAAAAAAAGAAAAATATTGTTGTATAAATTCATTATTTCTTCAAATTCATTTTCTTCTACTTTAATACCTATTTTTTTTAAAGAAGATAGTTTTTCTTCATACATATAAACCTCAAGTACTTTATAATAAATACAAAACATTTAATTGTCAAACGATTACTAAAAATATATAATTATTATGTAACAATAGATGGAGTAATAAATGAAAAAAAAGAATGACAATGTATTAAATTATATTATTTATGCCCTTATCTTCTTAATTGTTCTAACCTTTATATTTATCTTTATGGGAGGGAATGAAACACCAACTGATGAAGAAAAGAAAAATAGTTATTCATTTACTTTAACAGGTGGTGATGTAACACTTAAATACAAAGAAGAATATCAAGAACCTGGTTATAGTTATATAGATGAAAATAATAATGATTTAACAAGTTCTGTACAAGTAATAAATAATGTTAATAATCGAAGTCCTGGTGAATATCAAATAATATATCGATATAACGATAAGGTTTTAACAAGAAAAGTAACGGTTTTAGAACCTGAAAGTTATGATTTAACGATTAATTATACATTAGATAAAAACGAAATAACTAATACTGATGTAACAATAACTTACGAAATTACGGGAGAAACATTTAGTAAAGTATTAATGCCAGATGGCAAGGTATATGGAAATACTAAAGGTTCCATAACCGTTAATAAAAATGGTTCTTATAAAATAGTAGCTTACAATGTAAAAAATCAAGAATATATAGAAGAAATTAATATAACAAATATCGATAAAGAAAAGCCAACTGGAACTTGTACTGCAACTCTAAATCAAGATAATACAGTCTTATCAGTAGACGCTAAAGATGAACATAATATTACAAAATACGAATATTTTGATAATGGTACTTTATTAAACAGTAATGAAAGTAATAAATATACAAGTTCTAATAAAACATCTAATACATTAACTGTTAAAGTATATGATGAAGCTGGTAACGTTAGTGAATTAAAATGTAAGATCGTTGATAATAGATACTATGATCCAATAAAGCCACCAAGTGGTGAAAATGTTATTTTTAGAGAAGAAACTGATACATTGAAAGTATATATAAGCAAGATTGGTGGATACTATTTAACAAGAATTTGGGCAAAGGATGCATATTCTCAACTTAATAAAGCAGCTTCCCCTGAATATGGAAAAAATCTTTATAAACCACTCGATTTATTGACAAGATCAATGAATCAAAATAATTTACAAAATAAACTTATGGTTGGCTTTAATGGCAGTGGTTTCTATCTTAAAGGAACCTTTGATGCAGCAAGTGTTAATAAGTATCCTCCTTATGATAAAACTGAAGTTGGTACTATTGTCATAAATAATGGCAAAGTTGTTAGAAATGCATATAATAAAGCTGTTAAACAATGGTATTTAACTGGTATTACTAAAGATAATAAAATGGTTATATTTGAAGATAATATGGCATCAAGTTCAGCCGAAATAGAAGCAAAGCAAAAATGGTCACAAACAGTTATTAATTCTGGAGTAAGAAATACCTTTAACTTTGCAGGACCAGTAATTAAAGATGGCAAGAGATTATCAAGTTTCTCTAGTAGTATGCCTGATAGATCAAATAACTCATATAAAGGATTAACAATGATTTGTCAGATTAATGAAAATAACTATGTATTATTTACTTCAACTCATGAAAGAAGAAATACTGCGATTGATAAATTCTTATCCCTTGGTTGTAAAACTGCAACTAATCTTGATGGTGGTGGTTCAGTTGCTCTATTCTATAAATCAAAGAATTCACAAACGTTTACAAAAGTTGTTGGTGGTGGTAGAGCTCTTCCTGCTGCTGGATATTTTAATGAATAAAAAAAGAGATTTTAATCTCTTTTTTTTATAAATATTTAAATATTTCTTCAGGATATAATATTTTCTTTTTATCTTTAAAATCATTTATATCTACCCAACAAGCTAGTGTTTTTTCTTTTTCATCCATAATATTATATTTTTCTTTATAATCTTCATCTTTTATTTTAATATTATAGAATAAAACAATTTCATGAGCTTTCTTTGTTTCAAAAGTAAAGATGTTTTCAGCAATACCAACAAAATCTCCTACTTCTATATCAATACCTAATTCTTCCATAAATTCTCTTTTTAAGGCTGTTTCACTTTTCTCTTGAAATTCTATTCCTCCACCTAAACAACGATAGAAAGTTTGTTTTTTAACTTTATCATATCCTTCACTTACTAATAGTTTATTATCACGAATAGCGATACCTAATACAATAGGTCTTATTTCTTTAAATTTATCCATAAAAACTCCTTAATTCAATATTATTATATAAAGTATAACAAAAAAAGGAAAGCATAATAAAATGCTTCCTATCTTCCTCCAAATCTAATATGACCACTAATTTCTTCAGCAATCTTTCTATCCATTTCTCTATTATATTGAGAGATAGCTTCAGGTTCAATCATCATATCATAAGCACGAGCTGTTTCTTCAATACAATAATCATCATAACTAGATGCAACTTTATAAATATACTCAAGATTATATTTAGTTTTATCTACTAGTTTTAAAATACCTTCTTTGTTAGTGAATAATATATTATTAGAATCAAAATCATATTTAACAAATTTAGATGATACTAATCTTGTTAAAGCATTATTTAATTTTGATGTAATATCTGGATCTTCCTTATAATGTCTTCTTAAAAACCTTTTAAAACTATCAATATTTAGATAATCCTTTCCTTTCGTTAAATGAACCGCAATAAATAACTTGAAAAAATCATAAAACTTCATCTTCTTATTCTCCACAAAATCCTCCTTGGAGAGTATTATAGGAAAAGATAAATAAGAATACAAACAAATTACATTTTATTTACAAAAAAACTACAAATGTTTATTTTGTAGTTTATTTTCTAAAACATGATCATTTTTCATCGGATAATAGATTAAGCCATTAACTGATTGAACACTATCAGTATAAACAAATCCAAGATGTTCATAAACACCTCTTGCATAAGGAGATGAATTAACAGTATAAGTTCCTGTTGTATTTAATTCACATATCTTTTGATATAATGCTTTTCCTATACCTTGATTATGATAAATTCCTTCTACAAAGAATAGAGCGATATGATTATAATCTTTTGTTGCGATTACACCTAATAATTGATTATTATCAAAAGCACCCCAAAAGTCTCTTTTAGATACCCATTCTTTATCATCAATTGCTTTTTTGAATTCTTTTATTCCTTCTTCTGTATAATCAGGAGCTTCAAATTCTAAGAAAACACGCCAAACTAAATCAAGAGCTACATCCATCTCTTCTTCTTTTACTTTTCTTATTTTCATAATATCTCCTACTTTATAAAGTTATCTTATAGTAATTATTATCTAATGTTATTGCCCATTTATCGCTTAATACAAGGTCTTCAGTAGTTGTTCGATATAACATACCATTATTCTTTAAAATCGTCTTATTTGAGCCAAAATTGTCTTTATAACAGCCAACAATTACTTCATTCATTCCTTTTTCTTTACAAATAGATAAAGCATACTTTAACATCTTGGTAGCATAACCTTTTCTTCTTTCGCTAGGTCTTACTCCATATCCAATATCACCATATTGATTACGATAATCTATTGGTAACTCAAATCTTATATTTAATAAACCAATTAATTTATTATTGTCAAATACTAAATATAAATAGTATCTTCCCCATTCATCATCGGCTTTATTGGCATTACGATTAACTTTTTCTACCCATTCTTTAAAGTCCATATTAGTCATACCTAAACTCGCACTAATACTTTTTTCATGATTAGAATAATGTTCTATAACATATTCTTTTAATAGATCATAATCATCTAATGTCGGTAATCTATATACCATATAAAACCATCTCCTATAAATTAATTATTTTTTTAAGAATACTTTTTCACGATTAACACTATCAGCAATTTCATTATTTTCAAAATAAACATTTAAGAAGTTTCTTGATGCAATATAATCACATAAATGAACTAATAATTCTTCTCTTGTTTCTGGTACAGGCATAATAACATTACCAGCTCGATCTTTATTCCAAGGTCCCATATGGGTAAGAATTAATCTTGAAACAAACATGGCATCTTCTTCACTAATAAATAACTTATCTTTATTTTCTAAGATAAAATTACTCATAAGAACGGGATGTTCATTACAAGTATGACACACGTTAGTTATTCCTGATTTAAAACCATCATGAAGAAGTAAAGCCATTCTAATTAAATCTTTGGTATATTCATCAAAAGTACCAAAAGCTTCATCTCTAAACATTTCTTCTAAGATTCTCATTGCTACTTTAACATGACGTACTAAACCACCTTCTCCTAAAGAGAAAATGGGATGATACTTTCCTGATGATGATGCAGGTATCTCAAAGAAATAATCAGGTATCATATTTAATATTACTTCAGCACTAGCTCTTACATTTTGATCTTGAAATCTCTCTAATTCAACACTAAAAACTTCCTCTCTCACAAAACCCTCCATATATTTATTGTATCATAAAACTAAATTACTCCAATAAAAGTATGTAAATAAAAAAAGCCCTTTTGGGCTTTTATTTATTTTTTACCATGACAGTTTTTGTATTTCTTTCCACTGCCACATGGACACGGATCATTTCTTCCTACTTTTTCACTTTTAGCTTGTCTTGTTTTAGTAGTTGTATCTCCATCATTAGTTAATTTATTTTTAACTACTTCTTTTCTTTCAACATTTTGTCTTATTTCAGCTTTTAGTAAGAATAATGTAATATCTTTATCAATGTTTACTAACATTGCATCATACATATTCTTTCCTTCTACAGAATATGCTCTTAATGGATCATCTCCACCATAACCACGCATCATAACACTTTCTCTTAATTGAGATAAGGCATTAATGTTTTCTGTCCAGTATTTATCAATAACATTTAAACTAATTGCTTTTTCAAATTCATCAGTAATCTCATTAGGAATTTTACTTAATTTATTTTCATATTCCTTAACTACTTTATTATGAATTGTTTCAATAACTTCATCAGTTGATTTGTCTTTTAATTCATCAAAATTCATATGTTTAAGTAGTAAATTTTGATTTGCATAATTAACAATATCAGATAAGTCTTTATCTGTTAAATAATTCTCTGGTGGTATATGGTTTTCAACAATATCTGCAATATGATTATAGAAAGTATTTAATACTGTTTCATGAATAGATTCATTATCAAGAATTTCATTTCTACGATTATAAATATCTTCTCTTTGAGTATTCATTACATCATCATATTGTAGTAATTGTTTACGAATATCAAAGTTATTACCTTCTACTTTAGCTTGAGCTGTACTAAGAGAGTTAGTGAATATCTTACTTCTAATTGGCATATCTTCAGGCATACCTAGAGAATGTAACATATTCTTAATACGATCAGTTCCGAAACGTACCATCAAATCATCTTCCATTGATACAAAGAATTGACTAGCACCTGGGTCTCCTTGACGACCAGAACGTCCTCTTAACTGATTATCAATACGACGAGATTCATGTCTTTCTGTACCAACAACATATAAACCACCTAATTTTTTAGTTTCATCAGTTAACTTAATATCGGTACCACGACCAGCCATATTGGTTGCAATAGTTACTGCACCTTTTTCACCAGCATGACTAATGATTTCAGCTTCACGAGCATGGTTCTTAGCATTTAATACTTCATGCTTAATACCTTTTTTAGATAACATCGCACTAATTAATTCACTGTTTTCAATAGCAACAGTACCAACTAGAATAGGTTGCCCTGTTTTATGAATTTCTTCAATTTGATTAACGATAGCATTATATTTACCTTTTAATGTTGGATATAACAAATCAGCGTAATCTACACGAGCAATTGGTTTATTTGTTGGAATAACAATTACATACATGTTATAGATGTTTCTAAATTCTTCTTCTTCTGTTTTAGCAGTACCTGTCATACCAGATAACTTTTCATACATTCTAAATAAGTTCTGGAAGGTAATAGTAGCAACGGTTTTTGTCTCCTCATTAATCGTTACACCTTCTTTAGCTTCAACAGCTTGATGAAGTCCATCACTCCATTGACGACCTTTCATGATACGTCCTGTAAATGGATCTACGATTAATACTTCACCTTCTTGAACAACATAATCAACATCTTTTTTCATTGAATAATTAGCCTTTAAAGCTTGATTAATGTAATGAACTAATTCGTTATTATCTAAGCTATATAAATTATCAAGTTTAAAGTATTTTTCGGCTTTTGCAACACCATCATCAGTAAGAGTTACATTCTTTGTCTTTTCATCATAGTTATATTCAACTTCACTCTTTAATGATTTAACAAAATGATCAGCATCTAAATATAAATTCTTACTATTTAATTTTCCACCTGAAATAATAAGTGGGGTTCTTGCTTCATCAATTAAGATAGAGTCAACCTCATCGATGATTGCATAATTAAGCCCTCTTTGAACACGATTATCAGCTTGAACAACCATATTATCACGTAGATAATCGAATCCTAATTCATTATTTGTTGTATATAAAATATCTTTTGCATATTCTTCTCTTTTCTCTTGAGGAGATAAATCACGTCTATTAATACCAACAGAAACACCTAATGATTCATATATTGGTCCCATCCATTCAGCATTACGAACCGTTAAGTATTCGTTAACAGTAACAACATGAACACCTTTTCCTGTTAAGGCATTAAGGTATGCTGGCATTGTTGTAACTAAGGTTTTTCCTTCACCTGTACGAAGTTCAGCAATATTACCAAAATGAATTGCAATACCACCTAAGATTTGTACATAGAAAGGTTTTTCTCCTAATTTTCTCCATGCCATTTCACGAACTGTAGCAAAAGCAGGAACTAAGATATCATCTAACGTTTCTCCGTTTGCTAGTCTTTCTTTAAATTCCTCTGTCTTCTTTGCTAAGTCTTTATCTTTTAATTTTGAATACTCTTCATCAAGTGCCATAATCTCATCAGCAATCTTTTTGAATTTCTTCATTTCTTTATATTCATGATCAAATAATCTTTTTAATAATTCCACAATATCACTTCCTTTATATATTTTATCAAAAAAACATGATATATACTATCTTTTTTACATTCAAAAAAAAGATGATAGCGAACTATCATCTCTTTAATTAACTTTCGATAACTCCATAGCCGCCATCTTTTCTTTTATAAACAACAGCAGGCATATCTGTTTCTTCATCTTTATATAAGAAGAAATTGTGTCCTAATAAATTCATTTGAAGAATAGCTTCTTCTTGACTCATTAATTTTAAATCTATCTTTTTACGTTTAACAACTTCTGTATCATCAGGTATTTCAATGGCATCTTCAACATTTAATTCTTTAAGACCTTTTTTCTCTCTCTTTTGAAGTTTCGTTTTATTTTTTCTAATTTGACGTTCTAACTTATTAATTACATTATCAACTGCTGAATAAAAATCTTGTTCTTCAGCTTCTGCTCTTAAAATTAATGTTTTAAGAGGAATAGTTACCTCAACTTTTTGAGTATAATTTCTTACTTTAACAAGTACATTAGCACGTACACCATCAAGGGAAATATACTTATCTAACTTTCCTAGCTTTTCATTAACATAGTTACGCATTGACTCTGTTATTTCAATTTTTGTTCCACGAACATTTACTTCCATATTATCATCTCCTGTAATTATAATATACCATAAACATTATTATTTTTCCATCTTTTACACATCAATTTCTTCTTTAATAATATGAACATTATGAGCTTTCAACCCATATTTAGAATTTACTAAATCAAATTCTACTCCTTGATTCTCTTTTAGATTCCTAAAACCATGCATCTTAATTGCTTTATAATGTACATAAATATCTTTATTATTACTTTCTATAAAACCATAACCTTTTTGATAATCAAACCATCTAACTTTTCCTATCACATGAGCTCCTTATAATAATCATATCATAAAAAAAAGATTGGTTACCCAATCATTTCTTTTTCTTAATAATATTATGTTTAACAATAATATCTGTCTTACATACAAAGATTATTACAACAATAGCAAGAATAATATAGATAATTCTTCCAATAAAGACATCTTTATTATCTTTTAATGTATAAAGAATAGACGCTGTTGCAAATAAAGCAGTTATTAAATAAATAATTAATACTGTCGTACGATGAGAAAAGTTCATCTTTAGTAATTGATGATGTAAGTGTTCCTTATCAGCATCATATATATGTTTATGATTAATTAAACGTCTTAAGATTGCAAATAATGTATCAAGAATTGGTACAGCAAGAATTGCTAGTGGAACAAAAACTGATGTCATTGCTGTTGTCTTAAATCCTAATAACGAAATAATGGCAATCGTATAACCCATAAACATGGCTCCAGAATCACCCGCAAAGATCTTCGCTGGATTAAAGTTATGGAATAAGAATCCTAATGTACTTCCAAGAGCAATTAAAGCTATTAAGAATTCTAAACCAACAAATCTTTGTTGGAAGAAACAAATAATAACGGTTGATAAATAGAATATACTTGAAATACCACCACTTAATCCATCTAAACCATCTATCAAATTAATGATATTGGTACACGCGACAATAAAGAGTAATGTAATTGGATAAGCTAAGAATCCAAATTCAAGATATTGTCCAAAGATTGTTACATCAGTTAGTAATATTTTTCCATAGAAAACGATAACGGCTGCTGATGCAAATTGTCCTATTAACTTAGGTAAAGCTCTAATAGGTTTAATATCATCAATAATACCTGTTAATACAATAATAAAACTACCAATCAAAATAGAATTCATTTGGAGACTTTCATGTCCAAATAACATATATCCAAATAAAAAACTCATATATATTCCAAGACCACCTAATCTTGGTATTGGTTTTTTATGAACCTTTCTTTCATTAGGAATATCAAGGGCTCCAACATGTTCTGCTATCTTTTTAACTATAGGAATTATTAAAACAGCAAAAATCATTGTAACACCAACAATTAATAAACTTCTATATATTTCATTCTTCATAAAACCTCACCTCTAAAATTATAACAAATAATAAATAAAATGTCATTAAATTAGACAAAAAGAAGCTTTAAAGCTTCTTATTTAAAAACAGTTGTGAAATCATACATAAAATTAGCTAATAAATATGTCATACATAAAATAATAATAAAATAGAATAATCTTGCTTTCATAACTTGATTTTTCTTAAAGATAGCATTGATATTAACACCATCAATTGCATACATAACAACAATTAAACTAAATATATATAAACTAAATTTAACCATTATTTTCTTCTATTTCCTTAACTTTATTAATTCTTCTAATATGTCTTTCTTCATTAGAAAACTCTGTTGTTATAAACGTTAATACTATCTTTTTAGCTTCTTCAAAATCTGTTTCTGCTGTAAAGGCAACACAATTAGTATTATTATCAAGTCTTGTATACTCTGCTTCAAGAGGATTATTTACTTTAGCACAATAAACGCCTTTAATTTTATTGCATGCAATACTTATACCAATACCACTGCCACATATCGCAATACCATAATCGACTTCTTTGTTAACAATCTTTTCACCTAAGACTTTAGCATAATCAGGATAATCACATGATTCTTCACTATAAGTACCACAATCAATTATTTCATAATCATTTTTTAAGAACTCCATTAACTTGTTCTTTAATGCAAAACCACGATGATCAGAAGCAAAACCTAATTTCATTATTATCACCAAAATAATTATATCAAAAGACAAAAAAAAAGTTAACTAAAGTTAACTAATTTTCAAAACCATATTTTTTGTTGAATTTATCAACACGTCCAGTTTTAGAACCTCTTGATTGTTTACCTGTATAAAAAGGATGACAAGCTGAACAAACTTCAACATTAATTTCCTTTTTAACTGATTTTGTATTGAAAGTGTTTCCACAAGCACAAGTAACTACACAATCTTGATATTCTACTCTTTTTTCATTAGATTCTTTCTTTGCCATAATATACTCCTTTCGCCATGAATTTAATCATAGTAATACAAATTACCAAGTTATTATAACAAGTTAAAATAATAAAATCAAGTATTTATTCTTCAGATATCTTTATTTTTGCGCCAATATTCGTTAATTTTTCAATTAAATCTTCATATCCACGTAAAATATAGTCAGCATGAAGAATCTTTGTCTTACCTTTAGCAGTTAAAGCTGCAAGTAATAAAGATGCTCCTGCTCTTAAATCCGTTGCTTCAACTTCAGTACCAACTAACTTCGTTTTACCATTAATTGTAGCATGACGACCTGAAACATTAATATTAGCACCCATTTTATTTAAATAAATAGTGTTCATATAACGGTTTTCATAAATATTTTCATCAACTTCACTAACACCACTTGCTTGCGTTAATAAAGTAACAAATGGTTGCTGAAGATCTGTTGCAAAGCCAGGATAACCCTTTGTTTCAATAGAAACTCCAGTTAAATTATCACTTTTATTAGCGATGATATTATCATCATTAATAACAATATCTGCTCCCATTTCCATAAGTTTATCGGTTAAAGCTTTTAAATGATCAGGGACAATATTATTAATATGAAGATATTCTCCCATTAAACAACCTAAAATAACATATGTACCTGCTTCTATTCTATCAGGTACAACATTATGGAAACATCCATCTAATTCTTTAACACCTACTATTTTAATAGTACTAGTACCAGCTCCTGTTATCTTAGCTCCCATTTTATTTAGCATATCCGCAAGATCACATATTTCTGGCTCACGAGCCGCATTATTAATTATGGTTTCTCCTTCACATAAAGTAGATACAATAATACCATTAACTGTTGCTCCTACACTTGGCATATCAAGAGTAACGGTAGCTCCTACAAGTTTTTTAGCAGAAATTCTAAATAAACTATCTTTTTCTTTAACTTTAGCTCCCAAAGCTTTAAACACTTTTAAAGTTTGATCAATAGGACGACTTCCTATTTGGCATCCACCTGGGAAATACATTTCTACTTTCTTATATTTTGCTAGCAAACTTGCCATAAAATAATATGAAGCTCTTAATTTACTAGATAAATCATCTGGTATTAAGGAGTTTGTCATATTAGATGGATCGATTACGATACTTTGACTAGCTCTATTTGTTTTAACATTTAAATAGTTTAATATTTCTTCTAATACATTAATATCTGTAATATCAGGTACATTTGTTAATGTTGTTAAATTATTAGATAAGATACAGGCAGGAATAAGTGCTACAGCACTATTTTTAGCACCACCTATATTAATTGATCCCGTAAGAGGAAGTTTTCCTTCTACTTCAAGAATTTTCATATATACCTCTCTATTTTAATATACTTAATTTATTATCTATTTCTTTAATTATGGCGTCGCGTCCAGACATTATTACTTTTCTTGGATCATATTCACTACTAGAATTAATAAACTCTAAAACAGCGTCATGCCATACTTTTTGTAGATCCGAGTTAACATTTATCTTGTTAATACCACATTCTACACATTTCTTTAATACTTCAAGAGATAAGCCACTACCACCATGCATAACAAGGGGAATAGATAAACTATCATGAAGTTCTTTTATTAAATTATAATCAATATTTAATTCACCTTTATAAATACCATGAACTGTTCCAATAGCAGGCGCTAAGGAATCAATACCAGTATCATTAACAAAACGTAAGCAATCTTCTTTATTTGTTAAAAGAATATTACTACATACGTTATCTTCAATACCGCCTACATGACCGATTTCTGCTTCAACAGTAACACCTCTTGCATGAGCATAATTAACGACATCACGAGTTATTCTAACATTTTCCGAATATTCATATTTAGAAGCATCAATCATAACTGAGGTAAAACCAGCATCAATCGCTTTTTTACAACTGTCAAAACTACTACCATGATCTAAATGTAAGCATACATTATTTTTAATATCTAAATCATTTATTAAAGATTTAACTAGGGATGATACAACATTGTATCCTCCCATATATTTTATAGCCCCTTCTGAGACTCCTAAAATAACATCTAAATTATCATCATTACATTTCTCTAAAATGATCTTTGTCCACTCTAGATTATTTATATTGAAATGAAAAACAACACTGTTATTTTTCTTAGCTTTCATAAGCATTTCATAAGAATTAACTAACATAATATCACCAAAGAAAGTATATAATAAATAATCTATAAAGTCAAAAATAAAAAGGATGCATTAGCATCCTCTTTTTATTTTCTAAATGTTGGATTGATTAATGTTAATCTTGCTAGTTCTGCTTCGTATAATTGACCTAATTGCTCTGGTGTAAATGTAGCTCCATCAATTGATAGAACATAACTATGATCAAGTGAAATTGTTAATCCAAAGAACACATCTAATATAGCATTACGAGCTTCATCAGATATTGTATTCCAATAGAATGTTTTTTGTCCTTCACTAGTATTTAATGTTACACCTGTTTGATTTGTAATGAATAAATATAATTCTCTCATATGAATATCTTGCATTATTTTAACATTATCTCTATTTTTAGTATCATAAGCAGCATTAACAACATCATTACGACATTGATTAAAGTATTCAACGATACAGAAATCAGGAGATTGCTTTCTAAATGAGTTTTCGATATGAGAAACATGTTTTTCACCTTCAAGTACTCCATTTTCAAGGAAAATACTAATTTCAGGCATATTCATTTGGCAAGCAATTGTTTGAGCATTTAAAGCATTTAAATACTCATCATCACTCATAGCAATCCAGTCAGAACTACCTCTATTTACATAAGGTAATAACTCATCACCTGGAATTTCAGCATCAATAATTGGTTCTTTTGGTTCTTCCGTTACTTGTTGTTCTATTCTTGGTGTTGGGGTAAGATCTGGTCCATCATTATTATCTAGTGTACTTTTTGGAATTATATGTTTATATACATGCCATCCACCTACTGCAATAATAGCAAGGGCACCAAGGGTAGCAACTGTTTTTACAACAATACGACCTTTACCTTCTTTTTTATCATCTTTATCTTTATCGTCTTTCTTTTTACGTCTTTTCTTCTTATCTTTTTCTTCTTCAGAATCTTTTCCAGGTTCAGGAGAATCTTTTCCAGGATCTGGTTCTGGTTTAGGTTTCTTGTCTGGATCTGGTTCTTTCTTTTCTTCTTTTTTATCGTCTTTCTTTGACCCTCTTACTTTATTAATAAACTCAATTGGAGTTAAAGAACTTTTTTCTTGGGTTAAGAATAAACTTAAAATCATCTCAATATCTGATTGTTTAACTTCTTTATCAAATCCGTTATATTGAATTCTAGCTTTAGCTGGAAAACCAGTTTTATCAGCAGAATCTTCTATTATTTCTAACGTTATATTATCAAACGTAGCCATAAATCCCTCCATTTACGCCGTTATCATACCATAATTGACAAATATTGTCAATATAATTGGGGTTATAGACAATATTAAAGAGTGTTAATTATGATTAACAATTAACACTCTATCTCTATTGCCTAAGTCCTTTATAATCGATATTTCACTACTGTCAAATGACTCTTTTGCCAAAGAATATATCTCTTTACTCTTTTCACTATTAAGTTCAAATAAAAGTAAGTATTTATCATTTAAATGACTTTTAATTTCTTCAAATATTAACTTGTAGAAGTATAAACCATCATCTTTAGCATATAAGGCAAGATGAGGTTCGTTATTTTTTACCAAATCCATGATTTCTTCTTCATAACCAATATATGGCGGATTACATGTAATTACATCATACTTATCAGTAATGTTATTAAACAAATCACTTTCAATTAACTTAATATCAAGTTTATACTTATTTTTATTAATCTCAGCTACTTCTAAAGCCTCTTTACTAATATCTGATAATGTTACATCTAAACTATCATTTAATAGTTTTAATGTTATTCCAATACATCCACTACCTGTGCATAAATCTAGTAATTTAACTTCATTATTATCAAAGTTTGCTTTTATTAATTCATTAGCTTTATCAACTAATACTTCCGTATCAAATCTTGGTATTAATACATTCTTATTAACATAATAATCATATCCATAAAAAGGTGCGTTAGATAAAACATATTGAAGTGGCTCACCTTGTTTTAATAAAATAACGGCATGTTTAAACTTTTCAACAATCTTATCATCTACTTTATCTTTTAGATGAAGATTTAACTCCAGCACATTGTAATTAAGCAAGATACTTAATAGTAATCTTGCTTCTTCTTTATGGATAAATTTATATGCATCTAGCAACAATTCATCTACTGTCATTCTTCGCCATTTAACTTTCTTCTTTGATCTTCAGCAATCAAAGCATCAATAACTTCATCAAGTTCGCCTTCCATTATACGATCAAGATGCATTGTTGAATATCCAATACGATGATCAGTTACTCTATTTTGTGGATAATTATACGTTCTTATTTTTTCAGAACGATCTCCAGTACCAATCTTACTTCTTCTTTCAGCACCTTCTTTTTCTTCTTTTTCACGTAACTTCAAATCATATAAACGTGTTTTAAGAATCTTAAGGGCCGTTTCTTTATTTTGAATTTGACTTCTTTCAGTTTGGGAATAAACAATAATTCCTGTAGGTAAATGGGTAACACGTACTGCAGAATCTGTTGTATTAACACCTTGTCCTCCTTTACCTGAGGCACGAGTTATATCTATTCTTATTTCATCCATATTAAGTTCATAATCAAATTCTTCAGCTTCTGGCATAACTACTACAGTTGCCGTTGATGTTTGAATTCTTCCATTAGATTCTGTTACTGGTATTCTTTGAACTCTATGTGCTCCTGACTCATATTTAAGCTTTCCATAAACGTTATCACCTTTAATTGAAAACTCTACTTGCGCAAAACCACCTGCTGTTCCTTCAGAAGCATCCAATATTTGGGTTTTCCATCCTTGTTTTTCAGCATATCTTGAATACATTCTATAAAGGTCACCAGCAAAGATATTAGCTTCATCTCCACCAGCAGCTCCTCTTATTTCAACAATAATATTCTTTCCATCATTTTCATCTTTTGGAATTAATAATATTTCTAGTTTTCCTTCAAGTTCATTTTTTTGATTTTGAAGATTTTCAATTTCTTCTCTTGCAAAATCAGCAAGTTCAGGATCTTTTGTCATTTCATGAGCTTCTTCTAAGTCATTTAATGTTTTTTTATAATCATGATAACAATTAACGGTTTCTTCTATTGAAGATAATTCCTTAGATAACTCACGATATTTATTAATGTCTGATACTACATTTGGATCTAATAGAAGTTTATTAATATCATTATATCTTTGTTCTATTATTTCTAATCTTTCTATCATACTATCACCAATTAATTAATATCTTCTTCCATTTCGTCTTCATCTATTACAACTAAGTCTGCTAAATCATCATCATCTGATTCGTAATCATCATCAGTATTTTCTGCATCAAAAGAGTCTTCCTCTTCTTCTTCATCATCATAGTCATTAGTTTCTTCATCTATTTCTGTAACTTCTTCGTCATCATCATTAATTTTATGAATAACTTTATCTGATGTATGATGCTCTCTTAAATCCCATAAACCGTCAAGCATTGCGAATCTTTTATCCGTCATTAAAGAAGTATAAAAATCACCAATTTTTTGGTCTATTACGCTTTTTGGTAAATTTAGTAATTCACCAATAGCATTAAATAAATCTAAAGTATTTAATCCTCTTTTTCTTTTTTCTAAAATTATATACGCAACATCCTTATAAGACATGTTAGCTACATCTGCTTTTTTAATTCCTCTCATAACTCCTCCAATTACGTTATAAACAACAAACTTATATCATTTTTTATATATAAAATCAATATATAATTATATATTTCTACAATTTAATTTCAAACTCATTAGTTATATTTTCATCAACAAGCAAATACTTGATATATAAATGCTCTAAATTATACTTCTTTTCAAGAATATTTACTCTTATTTCTAAATCAACATTTTCTTTATTTAAATGAATATTTATATGATATTTAGATAAATCAATTACATATTGATATTCATCATTTTCACGATTAATAATACCATTTTTTAAATCAATAATCGTTTTTACCCCATCATCAAAATAAGTAATCATATTTTCTTTAT
>JAEEZO010000025.1 GCA_016291895.1 Caryophanales bacterium | reverse complement strand
GGTCCAGGTACTGATATAAGTTTTAGTATTAAAGGACTACCTGCTATTATATGTGCTGGTAAATGTAATATTCCTGATGGGGAATGTTTTACGGCGCCTGTTAAAGAAAGTGTCAATGGTGTAATAACATATAATACTCCAAGCCCTTATCGTGGTAATGCCTATGAAAACATTAGATTAGTATTTCAAAATGGCAAAATAGTTGAAGCAACAAGTAATCATACTGATTTAATGAACGACATTTTTAATAGTGATGAAGGCGCAAGATATGTAGGTGAATTTTCTCTTGGCTTAAATCCTAATATAAAAGAGCCAATGGGTGACATTCTTTACGATGAAAAAATATGTGGAAGTATTCACTTTACTCCAGGTACATGCTATAATGAATGTGATAATGGTAACTATTCACAAGTACATTGGGATTTGGTCCTAATTCAAAGAAAAGATTATGGTGGTGGAGAGATTTACTTCGATAATAGATTGATTAGAAAAGACGGTTTATTTGTAATTGATGAGTTAAAACCATTAAACTATGAAAGAGAGGAATAAGATGAAAAAACTATTTTTAGGATTTTTAGCAGTTGTTATGCTATGGGGTTTTAATGTAAGAGCAGATGAGGCAAGTGGTACTATTGACATTGAAGTAAAAGACAAGAATTTAAGTGAAATTGTTGCTATTGTTAGTGACATCAATGTTAAAGAAAATGTTCAAGGTGTTACTTATCAAATAACTAATGAAAAGGCAGTTCTTTCTATTACTTTAGTAGATAGTACAAGATATGATGAAACAATTACAGATGTTTTCGCTATTGATGGAGTAGAAGCTCTTGATGAAAACGCTAATAATGAGGTAACAGATAACGTTCCAACTACTACTAGTGATACATCATCTAAATGTGATGGTATTTCTGATAAAGATTTGGATAGTATCATAACTGCAAATTATATTTTGTATGCAACATTAGTAATTTTATTAATATTAATTGTTGTAATAATTGCTTTATTATTTAAGAACAAAGATAAAGATACTAAAAAGAAGAAATAAAAGTTAAAAAGAATATTTTAAATATTCTTTTTTTTGTAGTGTTTACCTACCTTGTAAATAGTAATTCAATTTGATAAAATTAGATAGAGGTGTCTTATGCAAAAAATGGTCTTTGGTAAAAAAAATAAAGATAAGTTAGAAGATAATTATATTAAAGCTTTAAAGAACAAAGAGTTTGTTAAAATCGTTAATAAGTTAGATGTTTCTGATGAAGTTAAATCTCACTATACGACATCTCTATTAGAACTAGCTGATAATATAGAGACATGTACAAAATGTAAAGGACTAGATAATTGTCCATATGATATTAAGGGTTTAATTAAATATGCTTATGTAGAAAATGATGTTATTAAATTTGCTTATAAAAAATGTCCTTTTAAAGAAAAAAATGATAATGATAATGAATATCAAAAAAATGTTTATGCTAATAAAATCCCACTAGAGATTAGAGAAGCTAGTTTTAAAAACATTTATAAAGATGATTCAAATCGTTTAGAAACAATTAAAGAATTAAAAAGTTTTTATGATAATTATCAAAAAGATAAAAATATCAAAGGATTATATTTAAATGGATCATTTGGATGTGGTAAAACATATCTAGTTGCGGCTTTATTTAATGAACTAGCAAAATTAGGATATCAAAGTGTTATAACATATTTCCCTGAATTTTTACGTAGTTTAAAAGCCAATTTTGATAATAGTGATGTTTATAATTACCAATTTGATCGTGTTAAATATGCAGAACTATTATTAATTGATGATATTGGAGCTGAAAGTTTATCAGAATGGGCTCGAGATGAAGTTTTACAAACAATTCTTCAATATCGTATGGAAGAAAAGTTACCAACATTTTTTACATCTAATTTAACTCTTGATGAACTTGAAAATCACTTAATGATTACTAAGAGTTCAGATAATAAAGTAAAAGCTGGTCGAATTATTCAAAGAATTAAATTCTTAACAAAAGAAATTACAATGATAAGTGTTAATCGAAGAGAATTTTAAAAAGAACTAATTTTTAGTTCTTTTTTATATGATATAATGAAAAAGGAGATATTTATGAAGAAGATTATTATAGTATTAACATTTGTTTTATTATTAGTAGGTTGTGGGCTAAGAACTGAAGAAGATAAAACATTGTATTCAGAAGAAGACATGTTAGAGTATGTTAACAATTTAGAATCGATAAGGGGAGAAAGAGTAAATCTAAAAGGACATTATGATATAGTTAGTCGTTTTGAAGATAAACTTGTATTAAGAATTAAAAATACCAATCTTGAATTTGAAGTATGGCAAACTTTTGAATGTGTACAAGGAAATTATAGTAAAATGGGTCTTTGTGATAAAAAAGCTTATCGAATGACAACAAATTATTTAGCAAAAGCTGAAGAATATTTCATAAGTGAATATCAAAAACAAATTAATTATGATAATAAATATTGTTATAAACAATTTGAAGATAAAGAATGTAATAAACGTTATTATAATATTGATAATAAAGAAGATATAAATAATCTTGTTAATTATTTTGATAACTTCTTAATATATTTAAATAACCAAGTTAAAAGAAATATTATTTCAGATTATATAGTTGATTTTAATATAAATATTGTTTTCCATGGTGATAGTTATCAAATATTATTTTTAGATATTATAAAAGATAATGGTTTATATCATTATTCTTTTGCAAGTAAAGATTATGATACTGGTAATAATCACTTACTAGACTATATTAATAATTATATTAATACTAACCATACTTTTAACTATTAAGAGGGTTCTAAATGAATTATGATGGTTATTTAAAAGAGGATAAAAAGAAAAAGAAAAAAATAAAGAAAAGAATGAAAAAGTTTTAGAAGAAGAAGCTATTTTAAAAAGTGATGATTTTTATAAAGATTATAAAGGTAAAGTAGAAGAAAAAGAATATATTGATGATCGCTTAGTTGAAAAAAAAGTTAAAAAGAAGAAAAAACATTCTTTAGTATTCGTTAATATTTTAATGGCTATTTTTACAATATTGATTATTTTTGTAATTATTCTTTTATTTTTTCCAGGAATTATAAATTAACAATAAATCTTTTGATTTATTGTTTTTATATGTTATAATAATTCAACTTGGAGGGGACTATGAGAAAGTTATTAGTTAGTGATTATGATAAAACATTAAAAGTTAATTATGATTTTAAAAATGATTTATTAATGAAAATTAATGTAAAAGCTATAAAAAAGTTTCTTAGTGAAGGTAATGTTTTTATGCTTAATACAGGACGTGCTTTTGATAGTATTAAAGATGAGATTATCAAAAATAATATTCCTTATAGTTATTTAGCATGTAATGATGGAACACTACTTCTTGATAATAAAGATCGTTTACTAAAAATGTATGATATTACTAATCCTCTTTATAATTATGAATATTTAATTACAACGTTTAATACAAAGAAAATAGATTATACGATAGAAGGAGGCAATATTATTTTATCTCAAGAGACATTTGCAAGTAATCCTAATATTGCAGATAAATATTATTTAAATTATAATATTGTTGATGGTAAAGTATATCTTGCTCCTATGACATTACAAGAAGCTATTCAAAGATTTATTTCAAAATTTGATAGTTATAAATTAACTGAATGGAAACATGATGATTATTTACTTGAATATGAAATATATCGTAAAGATCCTAAAATAGTATTTAGTGTTTATAATGACAAGAGTAAAATTGTTGATGAGTTAAATTTATTTGCAAGATTATTTGGTCTTCAATTAGCAGTCTTTATGGAACGTTTTATGTTCTTAAGACATGATAAAATTACAAAATCAACAATGATAGAAGATTTAAGAGATATTCTAGATATTGATAAAGATAATGTCTTTACCATTGGTGATAATTATAATGATTTTCAAATGATTAAAGATTATCATGGGTATACAATGCCATGGGGTAAAGAGGCATTAAAGACGGTTTGTGAAGGAATAACGCCTTCCGTAAGTCGTTTAATTAAAAAAATAAAGAGGTGGTAAAATGTTTATTGATGAAGTAAAAATTAAAGTTATCGCTGGAAATGGTGGAGATGGTTGTACTGCCTTTCGTCGTGAAAAATTTGTTCCAATGGGAGGACCATTCGGTGGAAATGGTGGACATGGCTCAAACATCGTTTTTAGTGTTGATACAGGACTTCATACATTAGTAGACCTTCATTATATGAAAACTGTTAAAGGTAAAAAAGGTGAAAATGGTCTTGGAAAAAATCAAACTGGTAAAAGTAGTGAAGATGTTGTTATAAAAGTACCACAAGGAACAGTTATAACGGATTTGGATACAGGACTAATCATCGCTGATTTAAAAGAAAAAGATGATAGTGTTATTGTTGCTCAAGGTGGCCGTGGTGGCCGTGGTAATACAGCTTTTAAAACACTTTCTAATCCTTGTCCAACATTCTCCGAAAATGGTGAACCAGGTGAAGAAAAATTATTAAAAGTAGAATTAAAAATGTTAGCAGATGCAGGTTTAGTTGGATTACCTAGTGTTGGTAAAAGTACCTTCTTATCAAAAGTAACAGCAGCTAAGCCAAAGATTGCGGATTATCACTTTACAACCTTAAGTCCTAATTTAGGAGTATGTAAAACAAGTGATAATCGAAGTTTTGTTATTGCGGATTTACCAGGCCTTATTGAAGGCGCTAGTGAAGGACTTGGACTTGGTGATAAGTTCTTAAAACATATTGAAAGATGTAAAGTAATTGTTCATATTATTGATATGGGAGCAACTGAAGGAAGAGATCCTTATGAAGATTATGTTTTAATTAATAAAGAATTAGAAAATTATAGTAAAAAATTAATTAAAAAACCAATGATAGTTTTAGCTAATAAAATGGATATGCCAGACTTTGAAGAAAATCTAAAAGCCTTCAAGAAGAAAGTTAAATGTGATATTTATCCTATAAGTGCTATTAATGGAGAAAATCTTAATCAAGCTCTTATTAAAATCGCTGATTTAATTGATCAAAGTATCGATGATGAATTATATGAAGAAGATAAATACTTATCTCATGTATTATATAAATTTGAAAAAGAACAACCATATACTATTGAGAAAGTTAATGATTACTTTGTTATTCATGGTGAAGAAATTGAAAAATTATTTAGAATGACAAAGTTTGAATCTGAAGAGAGTATCCTTCGTTTTGCGAGACATTTACGTAAAATGGGAATTGATGATGAACTTGAAAAAATGGGTGCAAAAGAAGGAGATTTAGTTAAAATCTTAGATTATAATTTCGAATATAGAAAATAACTTATATTTTAAGTTATTTTTTTTGTTACATATCTTGATTTTTTGATATAATTATATTAGGTGTTGGTAGTGTATGAGTTTTGAAATAAAAATGATTATAATTTATACCGTTATATTTTCACTGCTAGGTTTATTTATCTGGCTTTTTGTCGTCCATAAAAATAAAAAAGATCGTGAAAATGTTGATAAGGAATATGATTATGCTACTGATAATGAATTTGATGAAGAAGATGAAACTCTTTCCGATTATGATGATTATGATGATTATATAACAATTCCTGAAAGATATGGAACATCTACAGAATTTGATTCAATTGATGACTTTTTATCAAACTTCTCTTATCGAGAAGATGATTATGATGTTGTTAAAGAAAAAGCAACACCTAAGAAAGTTGATTATACTGTTTCTATTAATCCTATTAAAGCTGCAAGTAAGCATGAAGAAGTTATAAATGTTTTAATTGGTAAAAAATCTTATATCTTCCTTGCTAATGGAAATAAATTAGATATTGGAACGAAAATAATTTTAAGAATCGATGATAAAGATTATAACGGTGTTGTTGTTAAAACAAACTATGAAAGAGATTTATCAACATTAGATTCTCTACCAAAGAATTTAAATGTTGTTAAAGTTATTAACAATTAAGTACGGTAACGTACTTTTTTTGGAGGGTTTATGAAAATAAATAATGTTAATATTAGTTTATGGTTTAAAGAATTAGACTTTATGCCACAAGAAAAAGTAAATGAATTAGAAAATAGTTTAAAAAGTATTCTTGATACAAGTTTTTTATATAATGATATTCCTATTAGAAAGAATATTGATATTCCACGTATTCAAGCTAAAAGTAAAGATAATAAATATTTCTTTACGTTATCATTAATTAATTGTAATTTATCAATTGATGTATCTAATGTTGATAATGATGAATTATTATTAATGATTAATGAAAATATACAATTATTATTTGATGTTTTAAATGAAGTATATGATTTAAAAGTTATTTATACTTCTATAAAAATAAATGCTATTGATAAAAAGAATAGTCAAGTATTATTTGATAAATTATCATTATCAAGTGACTATGAAGATATATCTCTTAAAAGAGTAAAAAAGATTGATGATAGTTATTATGAATGTATTATTGTTACTTCAACTAAAGAGGTTAATTACAATATTCAAGTAATGGGTGATGAACAACCAATTGAAAGTGATTTATATAATAGATCAATGTTAATATCTTCAAGTGAAGCAGATATTGGTAAAGAATATTTAGATATTTTTTATGAAATTAATGATCGACTATCTTATAATTTAGATAAAGATTATTTAACAACAAAAGAGAATATAAGAGGTTTAGTTATGGAAACAAAGAACTTCTTAAATAAAAAAATTGATGATTTAATATAAAAAAGTAAAGAATTTAATTCTTTACTTTTTATTAAACTTACTTAATATATTTCCTACAAAGAAAATAATCTCATCACTTCTTTTTACAGCGATATTTTTACCAATAGCTTTTCCACCAACCATGATACTTGAGATGATTGATGAAATAAGAAGAGTTGTAAGAGTATTATTTACGGTTAATCTAGTTGCTGTATAAATAGCAATCATGGTTCCCATACTACCAGATACAATACCACATATATCACCAATAATATCATTACAGAAGTTAGCAATATTACTAGAATTTTTTATTAATTTAATACTTTCTTTGGAACCACTTATTTTATTAGAAGCTTTAGCATGAAAAGTTGCTTCATTAGCGGTTAAGACAGCTGTTCCTATAATATCAGCAATGATACCAACAAATATAATAACAATTGTTATTAGTAATAATACGATAAAACCAGCTTTTTCAACAATAATATTTGATATACCACTAATAATTAAAGCTAGAAAAAAAGTTAGTATAAAAGCTTTAATAACCCAATTTTTATTGTTCATTCTTTCTCCTTGATTTATTAATTATATAAAAGAATAACTTTTTCGTCAAATCATGTTATAATCGTATTGGAGTAAGATATGAAAGATAAATTTAATATTATTATAGGAATTCTTATAGTACTATGTATTGTTATAATAGTATTTTTATTTATGGGTAATGATAATCCAATTGTTAATAATCCCCCTACAATTAGTTTTAATGGTGGAGCGGTTGTTTTAAAAGTTGGAGAGAGTAAAGAATTAAAACCAGTGGTTACAAATCTTGATAATTATACAGTTACCTGGACTAGTTCTAATAATAATGTTGCAACCGTTAATAACGGAATGGTTAATGCTATATCAAAGGGAAATTCTAGTATAACTGCGAAACTTGATGGCTATGATTTATCAGCAACGATGGTGGTTATTGTTAATGATATTGAACCAACAAGTATAACTTTAAGTAGTAATAAATTGGAATTAATCGAAGGAGAAGAAGCAAGACTAACTTATACAATTATGCCTGATAATGCAACTAATAAAGAAATAAAATGGGAAGTTAGTAATCAAGAAGTTATTAGTATTACAAATGATGTAGTACGTGCTTTAGCACCAGGAGAAGCAAGAATAACAATTAGAACAAGTAATGGTTATGTTGATACATGTGATGTTATAGTAAAAAGTAAAGAAGTTTTTGTTCAAGAAATAAAATTTGATAAAAATTCTTATAGTTTATATGTTGGTGATACCTTAAAGATTAATGCAACAGTAATCCCTGATAATGCAACAGATAAAACATTAACATGGACAAGTAGTGATAAAAGTGTAGTAACAGTAGATAATGGTCTTCTAAAAGGTATTAAAAAAGGAAATGCAACGATTAAAGCAACCGATAGTAAAGGTGTTGTAAGTCGTGAAGTAAATGTAACCGTTAATAAACATATTGTTAATATTAATCCTAAAGAAATAACAATTATTGGTGACTCTAGAATGGTTGGATTATGTAAATATAAATGGTATAAAAATGAAGGGGGAACATGTGTATCTAAAGGCGCTATGGGATTTAAATGGTTACGTGATACCGCTATTCCTGAAGTTAATCGATTAAGTTCATCTAAAAAGAAAAATATAGTTACTAATTTAGGTGTTAATGATTTAGATAATATTGATAAATATATCGATAAATATCGTGAAATGGTAACAGGTGATTGGAAGAACTATCATGTTTTTATTCTTTCAGTTAATCCAACAAGTGGAGGAAGAGCAAATATGAATACGAGAATTGAATCATTTAATAGCAAACTAAAGAGTAGTTTACAAAACTATTCTAATGTAACATATTGTGATAGTTATTCATATTTAAAGAAGAATGGCTTTGGATCTGGAGATGGTGTTCATTATTATGAAAGTACTTCAAAAACGATCTATCAATTTATAAAAGATTGTGTATATAAATATTATAACGAGTAGAAATACTCGTTTTTTTATAAAATATGATATACTTTTTATAGTAGGTGATTTATGAAAAAAATCGAATTACTTAGTCCCGCTGGTAATATGGAAAGTTTAATTGCTGCCGTAGAAGCAGGATGTGATGCAGTATACCTTGGAGGAACTCTTTTTGGAGCTCGTGCTTTTGCAGGTAATTTTAATAATGATGAACTAGTTGAAGCTATTAATTATTGTCACTCATATGGTGTTAAAGTATATGTAACGACTAATATTTTAATATATGAACATGAAGTAGATCATTTTATGGAATATATTGATTTCTTACATAAAAATAATGTTGATGCCGTTCTTATTCAAGATCTTGGAATGTTAGATTTAGTTCATAAAACATATCCTAATTTAGAGTGTCATGCATCAACTCAAATGCATATTCATAATCTAGATGGTGTTATAATGGCAAATAAACTAGGATGTAAAAGAGTAGTACTCGCTCGTGAAACACCAATTGAAGTTGTAAAAGAAATAATTGAAAAGACTAATGTTGATATAGAAATATTCGCTCATGGAGCATTATGTGTTAGTTATTCAGGACAATGCTTATTCTCTAGTTTAATAGGTAATAGAAGTGGTAATAGAGGAAGTTGTGTTGGAAGTTGTAGATTACCATATAAAATAGTTAATAAAGATAACCAAAAATTAAATGATGGTGATTATCCATTAAGTATGAAAGATTTAAATACCTTAGAGTATGTAGGGGAACTAATCGAAGCTGGTGTAACTAGTTTAAAGATTGAAGGAAGAATGAAAAGTCCCGAATATGTTTATACTGTAACAAAGTTATATCGAGAAGCTATTGATAGTTATTATGAAAAAAAAGAAGTCTTTATTGATAAAAAGGAACTAAATAACTTACAAAAACTATTTAGTAGAGGTTTTACTAAAGGATATTTATTTAATGAAAAAATAGATAATATTTTAAATACCCAAAGACCTAATCATCAAGGTATATATATTGGTAAAATAGTTAATTATAATAATAATTTCGTTAGTTTAAAACTTGTAAGTGACGTATCAATTAATGATGGATTAAGAATTGTTCTTGATGATGAAGACTACGGTTTAGTATTAAATGAATTTTACATCAATAAAAAATTAGTTAAAGAAGCTCATTCTTCTGATACGATATCATTTAAAGTAAATAAAAAGATTCCTATTAATAGTAAAGTACTACTAACTAAAGATTCTAAATTAGTAAAGACAATTGATGATATAATCAAAAAACATGAAAGAAAAGTACCAGTAACATGTATTGTTAATATCAAAAAGAATGAACCCTTAACAATGTTTATTACAGATTATAATAATTGTCTTTATGTATATGGAAAGACTATTGAAGAATCTAAAAATAGACCTATATTATATGAAGATGTATTAAGTAAAATGAATAAGATTAATGACACGATATATTGTTATGATAGTTTAAAAATTAATCTTGATGAAAATGTTTTTTTATCATATAAAGATTTAAATGATTTAAGACATCAATTATTTATGGAATTAGATAAATGTCGTTTATATAAATCTAATTATCAAAAAAATGAATATAGTATTTCTCTAGTAGATTATCCACATGAAGAATTAAGAAGTGTTTTGGTAAGTAAGAATGATAATTATAAATATGATATTATCTATTCTGAAAGTGATGATAGTGGTATTAGAAAACTACCAAAAGTTATTAATAATTATCAAGAATATGATAATAATAAAGAATACTTAGTAGGTGAATTAGGAGCAATAAATTATATTAAGAATTTCTCTTGTGATTATTCTTTTAATGTAACTAATTCATATACTTTGGCGTTACTTCATTCCTTAAGCGCTAAAAGAGTAACGTTATCAGTAGAACTTTCAAGTAAACAAATTGAAAATATTATTAATGGTTATACAAAACGTTATAATAAGAAACCAAATGTTGAAGTAATCGTTTCTAGTTATCGAGAAGTTATGTGCCTAAAAACAAATTTAAATAAAATATATAATGAAGATGAATTATATTTAGTAGATCGTTTTAATAATAAATATCGAATTAGAGATTATAATGGACTATCATATATTTATGAATATAAGAAGTTTAATGATAATTATAATTATTATGATATTGGTGTTAATGTTTTAAGAGATGAAAAAGTGATAGGTGATTATTATGGATAATAATAATTCAAATAGATTATCAAGTATTATACCAATAGCATTAATAGTCATAATAATTATTGTTAGCTTATTTGCTTTTAATGTTATACCAAGTCCATTTAGTAAAAATAATATAAGTAATGATATTACTTTTAAAGAAAAATCTATTAGATTAAAAAAGGATTCTAGTTATCAATTAGTTTTAACAAGTAATGATGGTAGAGTTAAATATCGAAGTAGTAACTCTAATATTGTAAAAGTAAATGAAAATACTGGTTATATAACAGGAGTTAGTGATGGAACTGCTGTTATTACAGCTTATCTTGATGATAAAGAATTAGATAGATGTACCATTGAAGTATATTCACAAAATAATGTTATTAATGTTAAAAGTGTTTCCGTAAGTCCAACAAAATTAAGTTTATATGTTGGCGAGTCAGAAAGATTAAAAGTAGCAATATCACCAAGTAATGCTACAGATAAAAAACTATATTGGTCAACAAGTGATGAAAAAGTAGCAACTGTTGATAATAATGGTAATGTTAAAGCAATTGGTACGGGAACCGCATATATAACTGTTAGATCAGCAAGTAATGTTAGTGCTAATTGTATGGTAACAGTATCTAAAAAAACATCAAGTTCCACAACTACAAAATATAAGTTATCTTATAATGCTAATGGTGGTAGTGTAAATCCTTCTAGTAAAACATTAAATAAAGGAGATAAGTATGGAACCCTTCCAACACCAGTAAGAAGTGGTTATACTTTTAATGGATGGTATACAGAGAAGAATGGTGGAACAAAAGTAAGTTCAAATACCATAATTAATAGTAATGTAATAATTTACGCTCATTGGAAAAAAGCATCATCTCCAACTATTAAATATATATTAACTTATAATGCTAATGGTGGTAAGGTAAGTCCCGCTAGTAAAACGCTAAATAAGGGTAGTAAATATGGAACATTACCAACACCAACAAGAAGTGGCTATACTTTTAATGGATGGTATACAGAGAAGAATGGTGGAACAAAAGTAAGTTCAAATACCATAATTAATAGTAATGTAACCATTTATGCTCATTGGAAGAAAAATAATACATCTATTACCAAAAATAAAACAGCTCTATTTGTAGGTGACTCTATCACTTATGGAAAAGATGGCCATTATTCATGGGCTAATTATATAGGTGAACATTACGATTTAAAGAAAACCGTAAATGCAGGATTATCTGGTGGTGTTTTCTCAACCTTTAGAGGTGAATTATGGCTTGTAAATGTTGTTAAAAAATATAAAGGAACAAGTTATGATTATGTTATTATGCATGGTGGTATTAATGATATTGCATTAGTTGCTAAAAGAGGAGAACCAAAAGGTAGTTATAAAGATAATGATTTTAGTGGTAATTATAATACCAATACTTTTATAGGTGGTCTTGAAACATATATTTATACTGTTAAGAAACAATGGCCTAATGCTAAAATTGGTTATATCATTAATTATCGTACACCAGCAGATAAAGCTGTTGATCCTATTTCATCAGAGTATTATTCAATAATTAAAAAAGTATGTAAAAAATGGAATATTAAATATATTGATCTATATTCAGGTAAAACTTCTAATGGTGTAAAATATAGTGATTTATTAAAAGTAAGTACAAATACATATATATCAGATGGAATTCATTTAAATAGAGCAGGTTATAATGTTATTTCACCATATATTTATTCATGGATGAAAACTTTATAAAAAGGAGGAAGATATGAAGAATAAATTAAATGTCATAATTGCAATTCTTGCAACATTATGTGTCGGTTTATCTTTATATTTACTCTTAGGCAAAGATAGTATTATAAAGCCTAATCCTACTATTACTCTTAATAGAGGAACAATTATTTTAAAAATAGGGGAAGAAGAAACTTTAAAACCTATTGTAGAGAATCTTGATAATTATACTTTAGAGTGGACAAGTAGTAATAATAATGTAGCAACTGTTATAGATGGAACTATTAGAGCCGCTAATAAAGGAAGTTCTTTAATAACCGTTAAAATAAAAGATTATGATGTATCTACAAGTGTTAATGTTATTGTTAATGAAATAGAACCAGAAAGTATCAAGTTAGATACTAATATATTAGAATTAACCGTTGATGATACGTATGAATTTAGTTATACGTTGCTTCCTGAAAACGTAACCAATAAAGAAGTAAGATGGGAAGTTAGTGATAATAGTTTAGTTGAATTTGATAATGGAAGATTAACAGCAATTAAAAGTGGTGTCTTAAGTATTCGTGTTATCGCTAGTAATGGTATTAAAGATACCTGTAATATTTTAATAAAAGATAAAGTTATTCCTGTAGAAGAAATAACTATTGAAAAAGATAGTTACGAATTAAAAATTGGTGATAGTATTACTATTAAACCAACGATTAGTCCAGATAATGCCACAGATAAAACTCTTATATGGGAAAGTAGTGACCCAAGTATTGCAACAGTATCTAAAGGAGTTATTAAAGCTATTAAACAAGGTAGTGTTACAATAACAGTAAGTGATAGTACTAAACAAGTTACTAAAAGTATCAATGTTACAGTAACACCAAAGAGTCAAAAGATTCACTTCATTAAACAAAGTGTTGTAAAAGCTGATGCTGGAGATGCTATTCTAATTGAATCAGATGGCAAATTTGCAATGGTTGATACAGGTCTCAATACAACAGGAGATAATACTTTTGTATATAACTATTTAAAAAGTGTTGGTGTTAAAGAATTAGAATTTATTCTAATAACCCATTGTCATGATGATCATATAGGTGGTGTTGTATCACTAGTTAATAGTGGTATTAAAATAAATAGATTTTATATAAAGACATATATTGGTAAAGATGGTAATAGTGGAACTAATTCTAAATTGTATAAAAATGCTATTAATGCTATGAAAAGTAAAAATGTTCCTATAACTTATATTGATCAATCATTTAGAGATGGTAGTGTAATTCAATTTGGAAGTATGAATATAAAGTTATATAACACTGTTCAAAGAATGAATGAAAAAAGATTTTTACATGGCAATGAAAATAATAATTCAGTAATGGAATTAATAACAGTTAATAATTATAAAGTATTCTTAACAGGAGATTCATATAATGGTTCAATTATGGGAGATATAATTAGTAAAACAGGATCTGTTGACGTCTTAAAAATACCTCATCATGGTTATGCAACATGTTCTCTTAATTCTGAAAAAGCTGCAAGATTAAATCCTAAATATATCATTGTTACTAATTCTAAGATAAATGCTTGTCGCAGTAACTTTAATAGTAGCATTCCAACATATTACACAAGAGCATCTAGTAAGAATGCAATTGTTGTAGATTTGACTAATAAAATAAGAATAGAAAGTTAATTTTGAAAGAAGACTGTACAGTTTACAGTCTTTTTTATTGCTTTTTTATAGCTATCCAATTATAATAATTAACCTGTATCTAATTATATTATATTTTGGTTGACATTTTTGGACATATATAGTATAATATGCAAACTGATGGGGGAATGATTTTTATGATGGATGAATTTAACATTATTAAACGCAAGAAAAAGAAAAATGCGTTTGCATCAACAGCGCTATTAGCAAGTATAGGAATTGCTGTCTTAGCTATATTGTTAATAGTACTTGTGATGGGAAGAAGTAGAACAACAAAAACTAGTACCGTTCAAACATATAGTGGTAATGGTTCTGATACTACTTGTGCTAATTCTTCTAAAGAAGAAAAGTTTACAAACAATCTTCGTACAATTAAAGAAGCAGCAGTAAGTTATTTCACAGTTGAAAGAATGCCAAAGAATGTTGGTGATTCAATTAAACTTACATTAAAAGAAATGCAAAGTAAAAAATTAGTATTAGATATCTATGATAGTACTGGTAAAAAATGTAGTACAGAAAATTCTTACGTAGAAGTTACTAAAGAAGAAGACGAATACGTAATGAAGGTTCACTTATCATGTGATGATATGGAAGACTACATTGTTATTCATATTGGATGCTATGATTTCTGTAATGGAAAAATCTGTGAAGACAAAGTAAGATATGAATACGAATACAAGAAAGAAGTTTCATGTACAATGTCTGATTGGTCTGATTGGGGCGAATGGAAGACAAAACGTGAAGCTACAAACAGCAATAAGAAAGAAGAAACTAAGACAGAAACTAAGACTCAAGAAGTTGTAGAAACAAAGGATGCTACACCAAGCCCAACAACATATAACTGTGATAAATATCCTGGTTATAAGTTAGAAGGTAAAGAATGTGTTAAGAGAACAACTACTGTTGACACTAAACCAGCAACACCAAGTGAATACTCTTATACATGTGAAGATTATCCTGGTTATACATTAGTTGGTAAAGTATGTGAAAAGAAGATTGTAACAGAAAATCGTTATGATGCAACACCAAACCCAACAACATATAATTGTGATAAATATCCTGGATACACATTAAGTGGTAAAAAATGTGTTAAGACTGTTTCAACAACAGATACAATTGATGCAACTAAAGTTTATAGTTGTCCAAGCGGATATACATTAAAAGGTACAAAATGTACAAAAACAGTTACAACAACAGATACAATTGATGCTTCATTATCTTATAAATGTCCAAGTGGATATACACTAAGTGGAACAAAATGTAAGAAGACAACGACAGATACAATTGACGCTACAGTGTCTTATACATGTCCAAGTGGATATACACTAAGTGGAACAAAATGTAAGAAGACAACAACATCAAGTGTAGATGCTACTCCAACATATGGAAGTAGACAAGTATCATATACATGTTATAAACAAGAATGTACTACAGAAACAGTATTCTCTTGTGATAGCACTGGTTGTGGAAATAAACCAGTAACAAGTTGTAAGAATGTTCCTAAAACATGTTATAAAACTGAACAATATGTTACAGGATATACATGTCCAAGTGGATATACATTAGATGGTACAAGATGTAAAAAGTCAACAACAAGTTCAATTGATGCAACTAAGAATTATAGTTGTCCAAGTGGATATACATTAGATGGTACAAGATGTAAAAAATCAACAACAAGTTCAATTGATGCAACAAAAGTATATAGTTGCCCAAGTGGATATACATTAGATGGAACTAAGTGTAAGAAAACAACTTCTTATACAGAAACTATTGATGCTTCATATAAATATAGTTGTCCAAGTGGATACACATTAAGTGGATCTAAATGTTCTAAGACAACTACTACAACATATACTGAAGATGCAACAGCTAATCCAACAACATATAACTGTAATAAATATCCTGGATCAAGACTTGAAGGTAAAAAATGTGTAGTTACAACAACTACTATTGATCGTAAAGATGCTAAGAAAGTACCAGGTGGATATGTTTGTCCAGACGGATATGTAAAAGAAGGATTAACTTGTACAAAGACAACAACAACAGTTGATAGAAAACCTGCTAGTCATGGAACAATTACTTATAGTTGTCCAGAAGGATATACATTAATTGGTAAAAAATGTACTAGAAAAGTAATGAAAGAAGTTAAAGTAACATATTATCGTTATGCTACTAGAACTTGTGATGGCGGAGAAGTATTAATTGAATGGAGTACTGATAATCATGATGAATCATTATTAAATGATGGTTATCAATTAACAGGAAACAAGAGAGCCATTAATGAAGAATCAGGAAAATAATTAGGGGGGAATAAAAATGAAGAATTTAACTATTAAAGAAATAACTAAAAAAGGTATGGCTATTGCTTTAGCAGTAGTAATGGAATTAACAGGAGCAGCATTAAATACAAAAGGTGCTTCTGCTGAAACTTATACTTATGGTGGTCATACACTTGTTCAACAAGAAGTAGAAGCAAATCCAATGACAATTGAAGAATATGCTCTTGAATGTGATGAAGATGCTGCATATTTAGGCGGAGTTGCTGAAAAAAATGCACAAAATGCTAATCCAGATGGTGGTTTTATTCCATATGATCATTTATATTCAGATAATCAATGCTTAGAATTTTTAATTAACATTACTTTAATTCCACAAGAAGTTAAAGATGAATTAGTTGCAAAAGGAATTGTATTTAAAGTTGATTTTGAAACATATCAAGGTATGGAATTATTTGGATATGCATATAACTTAATTAACTTAATTAGTAAATATAATCAAGCTGCAATTAAAGAAGGTCATTCACGTGAATTAATTGATGCATCAAAACTTTGCTATGACGAGCATGATGCAAACTTATTAAAAACAATTCATGATACATACTTTAATGCTTATGTAACAGGTATGGAAGGTGAAAAAGGAACACTAATTTTAAATGAACATTATAATAATTTATTCCAAATGTTATTAGATTTAAATTATGGTGTTGAAAATGGTAACCTTCGTGGAGCTACAGTTGGTGGAAGATGGTTTGGATTAAATATCTATGGTAATGGAATTAGACAATTAATTTATGATTACATTCAATCTCATTACACACCAAATGAAATATATCAATACTTTGTTCAAGAAAAATGGAACGCAGGTCAAATGGAAGTTAGAAAAGACATTGTATTAGACACTAATTGCTTAAAGAACGAACTTGAAGTATTAGCATTCCAAGTTGGACAAATCGATGTATGGATTTACGATACAATTAATAACGATATCTTTAAAGAAGTAGAAAACTTCGGAAGAGGATGCGCTACAAAATAATAAAAAAGACTCGAGTTTAACTCGAGTTTTTTATTGACTAAATATTATTATTTGTGCTAAAATACCTAGGTACAAAAAAAGGGAAGTGTAATTATGGAAAATATAAGAAATATTGCTATTATTGCCCATGTCGATCACGGTAAAACAACACTTGTTGATAAAATGTTACAAATGAGTGGAACGTTCCGTGATAATGAAGAAGTAGGTAGTATGGACTCTAATGCGATAGAACATGAAAGAGGAATTACTATCTTAGCTAAACCAACAGCGATTAATTATAAAGGATATCGTATTAATATACTTGATACTCCAGGACACGCTGATTTTGGTGGTGAAGTAGAACGTATTATGAATATGGTAGATGGAGTACTTTTAGTTGTTGATGCATACGAAGGAACAATGCCTCAAACAAGATTTGTTCTTAAAAAAGCCCTAGCAGCAGGAGTTACGCCAATAGTAGTAGTTAATAAAATAGATAAACCAAGTGCTAGACCAAGCCAAGTAGTAGATGAAGTAATGGATTTATTTATTGAATTAGGCGCTGATATTGAACAATTAGATTTCCCAGTAATATATTCAAGTGCCATTAATGGAACAAGTAGTTTAAGTCCAGATATTAGTACGCAAGAAGCAACAATGGATTATATTTTAGATTCCATTATTGAAAATATCCCAGCTCCAAAGGTTAGTGAAGGAAGTTTCCAATTTCAACCTGCCTTACTTGATTATAATGACTATGTAGGAAGAATTGGTATTGGTGTTATTAAACGTGGTAGTGTTAAAGTAGGACAAATGGTATCTTGTGTAAGACTTGATGGTTCTATTAAACAATTTAGATTACAAAAGATGTTTGGATATCTTGGACTTAAACATATTGAACTAGAAGAAGCCCATCAAGGTGATATTGTAGCTATCGCAGGATTATCTGATATTAACGTTGGTGAAACTCTTTGTGAAGTAGGAAAAGAAGAAGCACTACCTCATCTTAGAATTGATGAACCAACTCTACAAATGACTTTTGGTGTTAATACAAGTCCATTCGCAGGTCGTGAAGGTAAATTATTAACTGTAAGAAAAATAGAAGAACGTTTATATAAAGAAACAGAACGTGATGTATCTTTAAAAGTAGAACCATTTGATCAAGAAAGTTTTGTTGTATCAGGTCGTGGTGAATTACATTTGTCTATTTTAATAGAAAATATGCGAAGAGAAGGATTTGAACTTCAAGTATCAAAACCAACCGTTATTGTTAAAGAAATAGATGGTGTTAAATGTGAACCATATGAAGAATTACAAATGGATGTTCCACAAGACAGTGTTGGTGGTGTTATTGAAGCCCTTGGTTCTCGTGAAGCCGAAATGGTTAGTATGAATAATCATATTGATCAAACAAGATTAAGTTATGTAATACCTTCTCGTGGCTTAATTGGATTTATGACTGAGTTCATGACCTTAACTAAAGGTTATGGTATTATGAACCATGCATTTCTTGAATATCGTAAGATGGCAGGAGATACTGTTGGAGAAAGAAAAGTTGGTGTTCTTGTTTCAATGGAAAATGGTAAATCAACAGCATATGCCCTAGGACAACTTGAAGAACGTGGAACGATGTTTATTGAACCAGGTGAAGATGTATATGAAGGTATGATTGTTGGTGAACATAATCATGAAAATGACTTAGCAGTTAATGTTGTTAAAGGAAAGCAATTAACAAATACCCGTGCAGCTGGTTCTGATCATACTGTTGTCTTAAAAAGACCAAGATATATGAGTCTAGAAGTATGTCTTGAATATATCAATAATGATGAACTAGTTGAAGTTACACCACATAGTTTTAGATTAAGAAAAAAGATTCTAAATGCTGATGAAAGAAAAAGAATCGCTGCAAGACAAGGTAAAATAATATAATAAATATCCACTTTATTGTGGATATTTTTTTATGTCTTTATGGTATACTTATAAGGTAGGAGTGAGTATGAAAAGGGTATTAATAGGAACGAGTATTTTTCTTTTTATAGTAATTATTTCTTTATCTTTTGTTTTATATCGAAGATATCAAGATAATAAAATAATTAATCAAGAAATAAAAGAAGATCGAGAAGAGAAAAATAAAAAAAGAGAAGAAAAACAAAGAGAATTAGATAATCTTATTGAACAAAATAAGGATAAAATTGAAAGGTATCAAAAAATAGAGAAATGGAACGAAGAAATTACCTCTTACTTAGAATAATTGTTTCTATTGAATTATCTATCCTTTTCTATATTATATTGTTTATATCTAAAACTCCTATAAAGAAATTAGATATTCAAGAAGAAAATTATAAAGATATTGAAGAAAAAATAAATTTCTATAAAGATATTGATAATCAAATCAATTTAAAATATGAAGAATATACAGATAATATTGCAAAGTTAGAACAAAAAGTTAAGAATAAAGAAACCAAAGTTAAAATCGCTTATTTAACTTTTGATGATGGACCATATGATTTAACTGATAAGTTTCTTGATGTTTTAAAAAAGAATGATGTTCGAGCAACATTTTTTACATTAGGAAAAAGAGATTATATTAAAACCTATAAAAGAATTCTAAATGAAGATCATGTACTTGCAAATCATACATATTATCATAATATATGGAAAGGATTATATAAAAGTACTAATAACTTTATATCTCAAGTAAAGCAATTAGAAAAATTGATATATGATAATACAGGTTATAAAACAACCTTAGTAAGATTCCCTGGTGGAGTAAATACAGCAGGAAAATTAAAAAATAGTATTATTAATGAGTTACATAAAAATGGATATAAATATGTTGAATGGACATGTATAACAGGTGATGGTTCTGATGAACAATTAAGACAACATGACACATGGTATTGGTATAATAAAACCTGCAAAGGGGATATTATGGTAATATTGATGCATGATTATAATTATTCAACGTATACAATTCTTGATAAAGTAATAAAAGATTTAAGAAGTAAAGGATATATTCTTTTACCGTTAACAAATAAAAGTATAATGGCAAAATAAAAGATCTACGTTTGTAGATCTTTTTTAATTCCATTTTTTTACAATATAACGACATAATGTTTTAGGATTATTTGATGTATATTTTGATATTGGGCAATAATCTTGTTCAGGAACGGGATTAATGTATACATCGCATCCTTCTTTGATTTCAAATATATTTTGTTCATCTATTTCACTTGCAATTGGAATATTCGTTCCATATATACCATTTTGTCTTAAGAATACTAACCAAGCTCGATTATTCTCTGGATGCATGCAATACCATCTTGTATCATCTTTTATACCAAGTGATGGGTAAATAACGGGACAACTAATATGGTCTTTAGGAAATTGTTTATAAATATTGTCTAATTGAAGATGAACATTTTTAATTTCTTCTTCTGTTAAATGTTGATGTGTTGGAAGACATCCTTTTTCAACAGATCCAATATGAAAACTAAAATCTTGGATATTCATTTGTGAAAAATACTTAACAATAGAATATGCTTCAAGATAATTACATGACCATAATGTTGGTTGTATTTTTATTTTGTAACCAGAATCTTGTGCCCATTTAATACCATCGATAGCTTTATCAAAAGGGTAGTTAACACCTTTTAATAAATTCATTTTCATTTTATCAACGGAATCAATACTAAATGATACATAATCAACATTTTCTGGTTTAATATCTTTAAGTAGAGTCTTTAATGTTTTAATACCACCAATACCACTTGTTGAATAACATACATTACTACCACTTTCAATAGCTTTTAGAGATAATTTATTACAATATTTAGTATCAACTGCGGGATCAGGGTTCCCTAAAATATATGTTTGCTTAAGGTTAGGGAATATTCTAAATAACTCATCTATTTGGTCATTTGTTCCTTGATACTTTGACATACTTCCTTTTTGTGAACATATAGGACATTTGCATAGACAAGACTCACTACCTTTTTCACCGGTATAGACAGTTATACTATTTATTTCATCTGTTTTAAATAAACCCATAACATCCCCCATAAACAAGGCATATTATATCATTTATATATATAATTAACAATACATTATTTTACATTTAATAATCGAATAGTTTACATTTATATTCACTTAATAAATCATTGATTGAAATAACATCATAAATCTTATTAATAAAACAAAATCTTATTATTAAATCATAGTAGTTATTCTTAGGAAGAGAATATGATGCACTTCTAAGTAAACTATCTATTTCATCCTCATTTAGTTCAAGTGATAATCCTAAAAGAATAACGGTTTCTTTACTTGGATGATAGTTTTTATCACTTCTTATTTTTGAAAACAAACGTCTATCAATATGAACTTTATTATATACATCACTATCAATAAGATTTCTTTCATCGATATACTTAAATAACAACGTTTGAAAATCATTTAAATCTTTATTTTCATTTATATAATTATCGATATTAGGAGCAGCTGATTCACACATCATATCTTCATTAAATGAAGCTTTACTTTTTAATGAAAAATTACCAAATAATCTTTTCTCGACTTCTAAATTTTCTTTTATATATTTTCTTAATTCATCTTTCATAATAACCTCAAACTAATTATATCAAATGTCGCTTTAAAAGAGACCAATTAATCATTATAAAGTAATAAAATGTAGTCATGAAAGGAAGAGATGAAAAATGATGAAAAAAAGAAATTTAATGCATGTTGTATTTCTACTTGATAGAAGTGGAAGTATGTCAGGATCTGAATCTGATACGATAGGAGGTTTTAATAGTTACATTAAAAAGAATAAAAAGAAAGATTATTTAGTAACAACCATTCTTTTTGATGATAAGTATGAAAAACTATATACTGCAAAACATATTAGTGATGTAGCTGAATTAACTAACAAAGAATATTATGTTAGAGGTTGTACAGCTTTATTAGATGCTCTAGGTAAAACAATTAATTTTATGGATCATGAAACTAAAGATAAAGTATTATTTGTAATAACAACTGATGGTTATGAAAATGCATCACATGAGTTTACTAAAGAAAAGATTAAAGAAATGATAAAAGGACATAAAAATTATGAATTTATGTATATTGGAGCTGATATTGATTCTTATAGTGAAGCAAGTAATATTGGTATTAGTCGAAGTAATGTCGCAAACTATAGAAAGAGCAAAAAAGGCATAAATAGAATGTTTGATGCTGTTGGTATGGCTTGTGAAGAATATGCATGTAGTTCATCAATAGGTTCTAAATGGAAAGAATCTCTTGATGAATATGTTTTAAATAACGAAGAATAGATACGTCAACGTATCTTTTTTTCATATCCATTAGATTGAAATTGCAATAGTGAGATGATATAGTATAAGTATAATAGTAATAATAGGTGGTGTTTTTTATGAGAGAAAAAGAATTAATAAAGACTATTAGAGATGATCCTTTTATTTCGGATGACGAATTAATAGATATTATTAATGATCCAGGTGTAACTCCAAATGTTTTAAGATTAATTATCGATGAGAATGATGCTGCTATGGTTCGTTATGCTATTTTGAATTGTAATGTTCTTGATGAAGATACCCTTATATATTTGATTAAAAAAACGCGTGGTGATGCAAGTGATAGAATGAACCGAGCTATTTTTGAATGCGAAAAAATGACACCACTTGCTTTAAAATATATGTGCAATAAAGTAAGTTATACTATTTGGGCTTGGAGTGACGTTATAATGGGATTACCTGCCTTTGATGAATCAGTTGCTCTTGAATTAATTAACTTATATGTCAAATACGAAGAAACATCACGATGTTCTGAATTATTTATGCAATTAGTAGATAGTCCAGTTTGTACTAAAAATCTTTTATTAGAAATTATTAATAAAACGAATTCTTCTAGAGTAATAAATAAAATCTTAGAAAGTCCTTTAGCTGATTTAAGTATTAAAGTTGAATTAGTTCTAAAGAAAAAACTTTTATCATCTGAGGATATTGATAATATTTTTAGTACACCTGGTATTACCTCAGAAATTATATGTAGATTAGTTAGAAAACACAATACAGAAGAAGTTATTAGAAGAGCTTTAAACTTTCCAGGTATAGATAATGAATTATATAATACAATTGTTAATGCTATTTTCTTTAAAGATGATCCTAGTGATGAAGCAATAATTGATGAATTGCTTACTAGAGATATATCTGATGATGTTCTTTCGACAATTATTAAAGGAGCAAAAAAAGTCGATATAATTCGTAAAGTAGCAGGACATCCAAATGCTTCTCTTCGAAATGTTCAAGTAATTTTGTTTGATGTTGAACAATGGAAGGAACCTTATCGCAAACAATTAATAGAAATTGCCAAAAAATTGAAAAATACGATAATTGCTAAAACATATAAAGTAGAAAAAGAAGAAAATGTTACCGAGATGCTTCGAGCTAATGTTGAAGATGGATTAACAACAATGTTATGGGGACCATCTGGTGTAGGTAAAAGTAGTCGTGTCTTTGAAGTAGACCCAACAGCAACCTTATTAATTTTGAAAAATGGTATGTTATCTGAAGAAGTAATTGGAGGTAGAGAACCAAATGGTCAACCAGGGCAAGTATATCCACCACATTGGTATCAAGTTTTATGTGAAAAATGTCGAAAAGAGCCTGATAGACAACATATTTTATTCATTGATGAATTTACAAATGTTACAGATACTATTAAAAATCTAGTCTGGGAAATAATTGGTAATAGAATGGTAAATGGAAATGAAGAATGGCCATTACCAGAAAATTGTTCAATTGTTGTTGCTGGTAATAGACCAGAAGAATCATCTGCTGTTAAAATGGATAGTACAGGTGGTGTTATGCCAGCACCTCTTCATAATAGAATGGATTCTATGATTGAAATTCAATTTGATATTGATGAGTGGCAAAAATGGGCTTTAGAAACTGATTATCGAACAGGACATTTACATATTCATCCTATTGTATATTCATTCTGTGTTGCTAATGCGGATAAAGTTATGTTTACACAGTATGATTCAGAAGATGTAACAGCGCCATTCTTAACACCAAGAAAATGGGAAACTTTGTCAAGAGCTATTTATAAAGCTCAAGATAGAAGTGGTGAAAATACATTAATAAGTGAAGCCAGAATAAAGAGTATCATTGGTGATAATGATATTAGTAATGCTTTCATTGAACATTATTATCGAATTCCAATTGATATGAAAAAAATTGAAAATGGTGAATATAAAGAATATGATTTCCCAACTGTTGAAGATAAGCTTTATGCCTTGGGAATTGTAATTGCTAATTATAATGGTGATGAAATCACTATTGAAGACTTTATAAGAGAATGCTTAGGTGATGAATATTATGCAATATACGTTAATATGAAAAGAAATAGGCGTTCAGTTTTGGAAACTAGCCAAAATACATCAACAACGGGTAAAACAATATAGGAGGAGATGATAATATGGAAAAAGATGACAAAATGAATTCAATAAAAGAAGCGTTAACTGATTATTCTGATCCTATTTATATTGTTGGTGATATGAAAAAAAGTACATCACAATCAGTTGTTACAATTTCTGCAACAATGCCTAAAGAAGAATTAATAATTAAAAATAATGAATATCCTATTTGGTATTTAAAAGTATTAAGAAATTCATATAAAGGTAATAGTATTTTATGTATAAGAGATTTTGACAAGATATCTATTGAGGAACAAAAATTATTTTTAGATATTATTAGTAAGCAATATTTCTCTAGTGAAAAATTGCCACCTAATTTAAAAATAATTATTCAATCAGAAACTCCATGTCAATTATTACCAGAAATCGAAGAAGTAATTCAATACTATAAGGTTTAGAGGTATTATTATGACTGTTGAAGATTTAGAAAGAGTAAAACGATCAGTTATAAGGCGTTATCCTATTTCAGCAGGCTTAGCTCTACAAGGTGTAAATATTGAACTATCAAAAACGATTGATACAGCAGCTGTTGTTGGTAAAAAAAATGATCAAGGAGTAATTGAAGTTGATAAACTTTTAGTAAACCCTGATTTTATGGATCGATTATCCTTTAGTGAAAGAGTATTTGTACTGGCTCATGAAGCCTTACATATTGCTTTAAAACACTTTGCAAGATCTAAAGAAAAACCAGAAGCGGACGCTGAAAGAGAATATGAAAAGTATTGTGAAAGAGAACAAGATGAAGCAAAGAGACAAGCTAAAAAAGCATATCTTCATAGTCATTATCAAAGATTATGGAATATTGCCACTGATGCCTGTATTAATGCTTTCTTAAAAAGAGATGGTTTTACTTTTCCAGAGAATGTTCCTAATCCTAAAACAGGAAAGCCAATGCAATTTATTGATATGAAAGATGGTCTTGTTCGAAGTGCTGAAAAAATATATGATGCCCTAGTTAAAAAAGAACAAAAAGAAAAAGAAGAAAAAGAAAAGGAAAAACAGAAACAAAAAGATTTAGATAAAAATCAAGAACAAGATAATAATCAACAACCTGGTGATCCAGAACAAAATAATCAAGAACAACAAAATAATAATGAAAATCAACAACAAAATCATGAATCTGATGAAGATGATGCATCATTAGGTGAATTACCAGATCCAGATGATTATGATGGATTTGATTCTCATGAACATTGGACTAATGATGATGCTAAAAGTGATTCTAAAGATAGTGGAGAGACGAAAAAACAAGATGCATCCCAAGAAAAATCACAATCTAAAGCTAAACCAGAACCTGTTGATGAAGAAGATATCTTAGAGAAAGAACTAGAAAAAAGAGAAAAGAAGGATACTTCTGAAGAAGAAAAGAAAAATCCCTTTTCTAGTCTTCGTTCAAAATTAGGTATTCCTGATGTTAAAGGTTTTAAACCTGTTTTATCTTGGAAAAGAGTTCTTGCTGGTACCCAAGAAAGAATTGTTGAAAAATGGAGTACCAGAAGATCATCAAGATTTAATCCTAATCCAAGAATTGAAGAAATGACTGAAGAAACAGGTGTTTCAGTTGAAGTAATACTAGATGTTTCTGGTTCCATATCGGTTGAATTATTAAGAGGATTTTTATTACAACTATATCCAATATTTGAAACATTATATGGAACAGGAAATGTTAGTTTAAAAGTTGGTACCTTCTCTACAAAATTCTCTGGATTTCAAGTTATAAAAAATAGAGAAGATATTGCTAGTTATGATCCAGAAATTGGTGGTTGGACAAATTATGAAGTTGCAGCAACATCATTTTCACAAAATAGAGGGGATAGAGCTGTAAAGATTGTCTTCACTGATGGAGTTCTTGATGGAAAGCCAGAACATAAACAACGAACAAGAGTATCTGATATTATTTGGATTGTTTTTGGTGATAGAATGAATTTTACTCCACTTGGAGGAAGAATTATTCGTGTTAGTGAAAAAGAATATAATGACATGATTGCTAGTGGACTAGTATATCAAAGTGATGATGGATATCATACTAGTCGCATATAATATAATGAAAGGTGATATAAATGAAAAAAATAGATGAGTCACATTGTCCCAATTGTGGAGCTCCTGTTACTACAGAAATATGCCCATATTGCAAAGTAAGAACTGGTCTTGATACCAAAGATGCAGATATGGAATATCCTGTAATTGATTGTAAAGAAGCCATTCTAAATTTTTGGAATACAATATTTCCAGGTATTTTTGCTTTTGGATTTAGTTTATCAGGAATAACAAGCTATTTCATGTTAAATAGTTTTGAAAAAAACTTTGATAGTTTTATGTCAGGTTTTAAATTTTTTCCAATTCCTTTTATAACAATTGGTTTAATAGCTCTTATCATTGTTATTGTTCATTTAAGACGTTACTTCTTGGTAAAATCTTTTGGTAAAGAAATTAAAGCTACGGTCTACGGATATATGGATGATAATTTGTATATTAATGGAAACCCTGCCCAAATTGTAAAATTACTTGTTGATACTAATGAAGGTAAAAGATTCATTTTATATCAATTAAAAGATATTAAGAAACCTTATAAAGTTAATAGTACAATTGATTTAGTTGTATATAAGAACTATTTCTTGATTTCTAAAAAAAATAAGAATTATTTTAATTAGATTGAGTTTATCTCAATCTTTTTTATGATACAATATGTTTGGTGATTTTGATGGGAATATTATATGTAATAGGAACCCCTATTGGAAATTTAGATGATTTATCAAAAAGAGTTATTGATACTTTTAATAGTGTTGATTATATTGCTTGTGAAGATACAAGAAATTCTATAAATTTATTAAGATATCTTGGTATTAATAAAAAGTTAGTAGCTTATCATAAATTTAATGAAAAAGGTAAAAGTAATACGATTATTGAAGATCTTAAAGCTGGTATGAATATTGGTCTTATTAGTGATGCAGGATGCCCTTGTATATCAGATCCAGGTAGTATTTTAGTTCATGAAGCAATTGAAAATAATATTGAAGTGATAAGTATACCAGGACCAAGTGCTGTTATTACATCACTTATGAGTAGTGGTATGAATACTGATTCATTTACGTTTTATGGATTCTTCCCAAGAGAAAATAAAGAGATAATTAATCTATGTAAAAGAATTAAGACAGATTATAGTACATTAGGTATTATTTATGAGTCACCTAAAAGAATAATGAAGACTCTTGAATCTTTATTAAATAATATTGGTGATATTAATATTTGTTTATCAAATGATTTAACTAAAAAATTTGAAAAGAAATATTATGGAACAATTACTAATGTAATTTCTGAGTTAAAAAATAATCCTAATTATGAAAAAGGAGAATATGTTCTTATCATTGAAAGTATTAAAGAAGAAGTTAATAGTTGTAAAGTAGGTATAGAATCAATGATAGTTGACGAAATGATAAATAATAATTGTAGTATTAAAGAAGCTATTAAATTTGTTTGTGATAAATATAATTTACCAAAGAATGATGTTTATAATGCATCACTTAAGTTAAAAGAGATATTTGTCAATCAAAAATAAAGTTTACAAAAAAGACTACATTTTAAAATAAAAGTGTGTTATATTAAAGGTGTCTAGAAGATATGAAAGTCTCTATGTTATAAAACCGACTGAATTTTATAAGGGAGTCAGGAACGATTAATCTGTGTTGAATACTTAGTGTGAGTTCCTAAGGATCCTAAGGATTAAGTATGGACACCCACCTGCGTAGCGCGGGTTTTAGTAAACTGGCTTTCGATTTTCTGGATTTTTTTTATAATTTGGAGGTAGTGTATGAAAAAGAGAATAATTATCTTTATCTTAATTATTATCGTTTTAATACCTATCTTTTTCTTTGGCTATAAAATGTATCAAAATTATCAAGAAGAAATGAAAATTAAGAATGCTAAAATTGTCGTTGATTTAAAAGGCAATTTAAAAATACGTTATGATGAAGAAGTTAAAATAAGTGATTTAATTGAAAATATAAATGGAAAAATAATCGATGATAAAGTTTTAGATACTAAAGATCTTGGTAAAAAAACGATTGAATTTAAGTATATTAATGAAGAAGAAATAACAATTCCTTATACAATCGAATATGAAGTTGTTGATAATGTTCCACCAATTATATGGCTTAATGATACGTATTCTTTAAAAGTAGGTACAAAAGGTGATTTAGAAACAATGATTATGTCAGGAGATTATTATGATGATAATCCTAAAAGAGAAATTATTGGTGAATATGATTTAAATAAAATTGGTAATTATAAATTAACATATCGTATTGTTGATAAAAGTGGCAATGAAACGAAAAAAGATTTTACTTTAAAAGTACATAATAATCCTAGTAACTATAAAGTAAATAAAAAGAATTTTTTTGATTTAAAGAAAAAATATAAAGATGATAAAACATTAATAGGACTTGATGTATCTAAGTGGCAAGGTAATATCGATTATTCTAAGGTAGCCAATAGTGGTATTGATTTTGTTATGATTAAATTAGGAGGAACAAGTGGTATTGGTGGAGAATACTATGTTGATCCAAAGTTTAAAGATAATATTGAAGGATTTCAAGAACAAGGAATAGAAGTAGGAGTATATTTCTATTCATATGCAAAAAGTATCGAAGAAGCGAAAAGAGAAGCTGGTTTTGTTCTTTCACAAATAAAAGATTATAATATTTCTTTCCCTATTGCCTTCGATTGGGAAAATTGGAGTAGTTTCAATAAATTTAATATTAGTTTTAAAACTTTGTCTGAAACCGCAAATGCTTTTATTGAAACAGTAGAAGAATCTGGATACATTGGTCTTCTTTATAGTAGTAAAAATTATTTAGAGAAAATATGGGATACCATGGATAATCCTATTTGGCTTGCCCATTACACTGATAAAACAGACTATAAAGGAGATTATGTAATGTGGCAATTAACTAGCGGAGGAGTAATCCCAGGCATTACCGAAAATACAGTTGATGTTGATATTATGTATTTAAAATAGTATGATATAATTATATTAAGGAGAGTTATATATGTCGATGATTCGTAGGTTTAATACAAGAGGATTTTATACTATAGAAGAATTTTGTAATATTTTAAAAAACTATAAATTTTCAGCAGGAGTACCTTACTTAGATAAAGAAGGAGTTAATTTATGTATTGCATTTCCCCCATTAGATAATTTCAATCAAGTTCGTATAATATCAAGGGGTGGAACAAATAACGAAAGAGTAAATAGCTGGATGATTTTTAAATCAGATCATAAAACTGGTCTTGGTCAAATGGTTAAAAATAATTTTTTATATGATATTACTGATGGCTGGACAATATTATTTAGTGCTTTTAGTTCGAATGCTCGTAAAGGCCATAAGTATGTCGATACAGTTCTTGCAGAAATACAATCTTTGAATTTATAAATAATAAAAATTAGTTTTATAACTAATTTTTTTAATTGTTTATAATTTATAGATAAGTTATAATTGTTTATAGTAGGTGATGATATATGAGATTATTAACTAAATTACTTATTGTATTTAATCTTTTAATAATTTCATTTTTATTTTTCATTTATTCACCATTATTTGATAAGACGCATAAGAAATTTGTTAATGAATATGCTATTGATAATAAGTTAAGTTATTTATCATATACCTTTTATAATCAAGACAGAATTGATTCTTTGACTGACGTTAAAATAGATGTTATCAAACTTGATGAAGAATCATCTAAAGATTATTTGGTTGAACCTAAAGAAAAGATATCTTATGATTCAAAATATGATGAAATTGTTTTATCAAAAGATGTTGGAAATGATGATTATAAAGTATATAAAACAAAGATTGGTAAAAATGAAGCTATTATGGTCTTTATTTATGATCCAAGTAAAGTACATATATTAACATCAAAGAAGTTCGCATCAAGAGACCATTATTCAGGCCTTGAAACAGTTAAACAAATGACTAAAAGATTAAATGCTAGTGTTGGTATTAATGGTGGAGGTTTTAGACAAGATGCTAGAACCCTTAGTATTGATACGCCAATTGGCTATGTTATTAAAGATGGAAAAGTTGTATGGTCTAAAAAAGGGTCTGGTAACCTTATTTGTATGACTAATGATAATAAATTAAAATTAATAAAAACAACGGGTAATGATGCTATTACTAATCATAATGTTCGTGATGCCTTAGAGTTTGGTCCATTCTTAATTGTTGATGGAATAGAACAAAAGTTACCTGAAACCGCAGGAGGTTATGCCCGTTCAGCAAGAAGTGTTATTGCCCAAAGAAAAGATGGCATCATAATATTTTTGGTAACAGAAGTGAAAAATGGGTATACTAATGGAACAACCTTACAAGAAATAGTTAATGAATTAAAAAAATATGATGTCTATAATGCTGCTAATTTAGATGGTGGTGCAAGTACACAATTAGTTGTTGATGGAAAAGTTGTTAATAAACCATTAAACATTTATAACCGTATTATAAATGGAGGTAATGGAAGATCTTTAGTAACAGGTTGGGGCTTAATGAATAATTAAAGAAAATGATTAATCATAAATTGATTAATTATTTTTTATAATGTATAATATCTATGTATATAGTTTTTTAACTATTGGAGGATGTATGAAAGAATATATAAAAGGACATAAAAAAACGTTAATATTATTATTTATATATGCGCTACTTATTGTTTTAGCGTTTAAAGTTAAGGATATTTTAATCCCTGATGAAGGAGCCGAAGTATACGGTACAAGATTAAATGAAATCGATAAATATCCTATTGAAGAAAGTGTTTACAAAAAGATTGAAGAAACTTTAAAAAAGAATGAAAATGTAGAAAAAGTATCATACCGTGTTCAAGGTAAAATTATTAATTATTATGTAACAGTTGGCGAAAAAGTATCTATTGCTGATGCTAAGAAAATAGGGGAGTCAATACCTCCACTATTTGAAGAAAAAGCATTAAGTTATTATTCAATTCAAATATGGATGATTAAAGAGAATAAAGAGATGAATAATTTCCCAATTGTTGGTATGAAAAATCCGGCTTCATCTAAAGTTGTATGGACTCTTGATAGAGAGATAACAGTTCCTGAAACAGAAGGTGAATCAGATGAAGAATAAGAAGAAATTATTATTCCTTCTTCCAGTATTAGCAATAATTATTTTTGTTGTTTTATACATTGTTTTTAAATATAGTGAACCAAATGTATTAGATTCAAAAGATAAAGAATGGATATCACAAAATGGTGGTAAGATTGTTGATATTGCTGTTGTAAATAATATTCCTTTATACGGTAGCGATGGTAAAGGATTAGTCTTTGATTATTTAGATTATGTTACCCAAGAATCAACAATTGAGTTTAATAAAATACCTTATTTAATTGGTGGTGAACCAGGTAATGCTGAATATCAAATTGAAATAATTGATGGTGATGTTAATTTAACTAAAAATCAATTATTAATATATGAAGATAATTATGTAGCAATCGGTAAGAAGAATGAAATATTAGATTTATTTAGTGATTTAAAAGGACAAACAATTGGTGTATTAACTACAGATTCATCAATGATTAATTATTATTTAAAAGGATTAAGTACAGTAGTAATAAAGAATTACGATACAATTGAAAATTTATTTACAGCTCTTGATGAAAGTGAAATTAATTTAGTAGTTGTTCCTAATGTAATGAATTTAGATAAAACGATTAATAATAAATATTATGTTAATTATTTCTTTAATGAAATATCTAAAAAGGTTGTTTTAACATTAAGTGATAAAAATAATGAAATGAATACAATCTTCAAGAAAACATATAATAGATGGTTAGAAGAAGAATATACTGATGATTATAATGAATTATTATTAAATTATTATTTAAAAGAAAATAATATTAATGATAAAACAAGAGCAGACTTATTAAGTAAGACATATGTTTATGGTTATGTAGATACACCACCATATGAATTTTCAAAATCTAGTAAGATGTATGGTATTGCAATTGAATACATGAACCGTATTGTAAGACTTACAGATATTGATATTACATATCGTGAATATAAAGATTATAAAGAGTTGAAACAAGCTATTGAAAAAGGTGATGTTGATATTTATTTTGATTATGTAAATATCAAAGATTCTGGTTATTTACAAACTAAATCAGTATTTTCTGAAGAGTATGTTGTTTTAGGAAATAATGAAGTTGCCATTAATTCATTAGAAAGTCTAAAAAATAAAAATGTTAATATGTTCTCTGGTAATTATTTACTATCATTTGTTAAAGATAATTCGATGGCCAATATTCATGAATATACTAAAGTATCAGATTTATTAAAAGATGATAATTTAATAATTGTTGATAAAGAAATATATAATTATTATAAAAATAGTACATTTAAAGATTTAACCGTTTTATATGATGACTATATGACTAATGAATATAGTTTCATGATAAAAAGTACGAATGATTCATTCTATAAATTATTTGATTTTATTATTAATACAAATTCTTATTTTAATTATCGTAGAGAAGCTTACAAATCATTTGATGATAGTATATTCAGTAATGTTTCATTCGAAGAATTATATCTAATAATATTAGGAATTATCTTGGTTCCAATTATTATTGTTGTAGGTATTCTATTATTAATTAAGAATAAACATCGT
>JAEEZO010000024.1 GCA_016291895.1 Caryophanales bacterium | reverse complement strand
ATTTTCTTTTCAAAACGGTTAATCATATTTTCCATATCATTAACTTTTTGAACATCTAATTGTTCTCCAGTTTCTTGAGCTTTTCTTTGAAGTTCAGGAAGAACTACTTCACGTAATTCTTTAAGTTTACGATCACCTGCAATAATATATAAAGATATTTCTTTAAAATATTCTAAGTTCTTTTCATACATTGCATCAAAGATGTTAATATCTTTTAGCATTTGAATCTTATCTTTTTCAAGACCAGATTGAATTGTACCAATATTTGTTTCAATCTTAGAATATCTTGCTACAACACGATCAAATCCTTTTTTAGCTCCACCAAATAGTTTTTCAAAGAAACCTACTTTTTCTCCAGCTACTTCTTTATCAAAAGATTTAATTTCAGCTACTAAGTTAGCAAGTAATTCACCAACATCACCAACATCTTTTGTTTTAACATTTTGAAGAATGGAATCAGAGAATGCTGCAACTTTATCTTGAGCTTGAGCACCAAATTGTAAAATTTGTGTAGCATCATTAACATCAATTTTAGCTGTAAATTCATCAATAGCTTTCTTTTCTTCATCTGTTAAATTATCATAGTTTAATGTGCTTTCTACTTTTTCTTCAGTTACTTTTTCAGAACCAGCAACTAGTAGTTCAACATCTTTCTTTTCAAAATCTTGTAAATCAATATTCATATTCATAATCTTACCTCCTATTTAAGTCCATCTATTAAAGCATTATATTCACTCATTTTAAGTCCTGGTACAGTACTAGTTATTTCTTGTGGAACAGGTATACCAATTTTAGATACATCATATTTTCCACCAGTTACACCAGTTCTAAATCCATATTTTTCCCAAGCAATTTGTTGAATTCTTTCGTTTTCTTCAAAAGCTTTATATAGAATTTCACCATTTTCTGTAAAGTACATATAACAGTGATTATTCCATGATGTTGGTTTTGGGTAAAGGATTCTAATACGATCTTTTACTTGGTCAAAACCTTTTCTATTAGAATTAGAGAAATCAACAATACTCTTTTCATAATCAACGATTATCTTTTGAGCTCCCATACCTGCTCTTAAATATTCTTGGAACAAATCAGCTGGTGTAAATTTCATATTACCAGACTTAATATATAATTCTTTTAATTTAGGCATGTTCTTTTTAACATTAGCTTCATTTACTTCACCTTTAGATAGGATAGCAAGTAAAAGTCCATAATAAGTAGCTCCGGGACTAGATTTAACTGGGTCAATTGATGAAATAGATACATTTCCATAAATATCATCAGTTACTCCAATATCTTTCCATTTTTTACCATTTAAGATATAGTCTACTAAAGTATCCATATCTGTTACATAGTAAACACCATCTTTTTCTTCAGCAATACCATTTTGAATTAAGGCATCAACTATCTTATCCCAACTATAGAATACAATTGGTGTATTAAGAGTTAAGCCTCCACCTAAAACAGTGTAACGATCAGCTTCACCTTTACTCTTATCAGGAGCTTGTTTATAATACTCATAATATCTTATATCAGATGTGAATAAAGCATCATACTTTGTTACACCTTCTGATGTAACACTAAACTCTTCTCCATTTTCCATTCGGTTAATAATATCTTGATTTCCTAAACCAATTGTTTCACGAATTAAAGGTTTTGATACTGTTTTACTATTACTCCAAGTATCAAATACAACATTAATTTTGTATTCCTTACGAAGTATTTCTAATACCTCTTCATCTTTTAAGAAGTCTTCTTTACCACCACCAGTAGCAACATAAATTGTTGTTAGGCTGTTATCAAGAATTCCTCCCTTACTACTTAATGACTTAATTAAGATAATAGCACCTACTAAAATAACAAAGATAACTATTCCAATTATTGTTTTCTTATTCATCTTCTTCATCCCTTTCTACATTAAGTTCTGATTCATTAAAACTTTCAGATTTTAACATTTGATTAAATACTTTCATTTCAGCATCAGCATCAACTAAATCTTCTTGATACATACTTGATAAAATCTTTTTAAACGAATCTTTTACTTCACTAATCATTTTTTTACATGATGACATAAACTTTTTACTTTCTTTAGAAACTAATTCATTATTTTCAACATCATCATACTTTGTTATTATTTTAACTAAAACAGGTAAATAATAATCAAAGAAATTAGTAATACTTTTTTCTTTTGTAGGATCTTTAGCAACAACATTAATAATTTTAACTGTTGTTTCACATATTTCTTTTAAATCAGCTTTTACTTCATTATCATTAATCTTTGGTATCATTGAATAAATGTAACTGTAATCCCTATTAGCTTTTTCAATTCTATTATATAACTTAGGATTAGTCTCTCTCAATGAATCTATTTTCTTAGAACCGGCAAAGATTAATTCACTTGCACCAAATGCTGCTGCTCCAATAACTAACGCTGGAGCAAGAGGTATTGCAAGAGCTAGATAAGGTACTGCAAAGAAAGCACTTCCTACAATTGCTGATACAACATTTGAATTCTTCATAATATCACCTAATTATATTCTCTAACTTCACGGAAGGCTTCTACTAAATCCTTCTTACCATTAAATACTTTTCCATTTGTTAAAGTAGCAATACTACGTAATTCACTTTCATCAGCTTCACCAAATGTTATGGAGAATACTGGAATATTTAATTCATTCATCTCGTAATAATTTCTTAAACTAGTATAATTATTTTCACTTTCATTAGCTTCACCATCTGTCATTAAAATAACAGATACATTATATTTACTATTTTCTTTTCTTAAGATTTCTAATGCTTCAATTGTTGCTGAATATAAAGCTGTACTACCTGATGGTTCATGACTTTTAATATTATCTAATAAATAATCTGTATCGCTTCCGTCATCTGTACTCCATCTATCTTTAACATCTGAAGCAAATGGTAGAATATCAATTTTATCTTTATAAGTAAATTGAATATTATCATCTTTAGCTTGATCAGAGAAAATATATTCCATAGCATTAATAAGTTCTTTGTAACCATTTCCTCTCATACTACCTGAATAATCTAAACAGAAGACAACATGAATTGGTTTTCTTAATTCTTCTTGATACATTAATAAAGCTCTATTAATAACTTCATCACTAGGATATCTAATTGGTGAAATATATTTTGTTGTATCAATTCCCCAATCAGGATTAAAGATATCACGAGGAGCTTTATCAGTTGTTCCACCATACCAAGTTCTTCTTCCTGCTTGTTCTAATATTTTTTGTCCATCATTACTTAAAAAATAATTTTGAAGTTTTAAAAACTCTTCTTTCTTTTTATCATTCTTATTATCAATATAAGCAAGAACACTATCAGAAATAGATACTCCATCAACTGGATATATTGCATATAAAGGTTCTTTACCTTCACTAACTAATTTTTTATTAATATTAATAATTGATGATTCATATGAAATAACGGCTTCATAATCACCATTTAAGAATAACTCTTCTAAGTAATCTTCATCACCACTTGTTCTCTCAAGTCCCGTAAAAAATGTTTTCATATCATTTTTTAATTTCGAACTTTCAAGCATTTCTAGTGTTAATACATCAGGGTTTCCTGCAAGGGTTGATAGAATACCTAAATAAGCTACTGCACCACTATTTGTACTGTTTGGATTAGACATACTAAACTTTAATTTTTTATTAGATATAGCTTCCAAAATATCTTTTGTCTTAACATCTCGTCCTACAAATCCAAGTGATTCTGCTTTACTCTTTTTAATACCAAAGATAACTGGATTAATACTCATTGATTTAGACTCTGATAAAGATATATTAGTTCGATATACCCAAAGTGAATTAGCAGACCAAATAGCATCATACTTTTCACCACTATTTAATTTACTCATAATATCTAAAGTATCTGCATAAACAATATTAATATCAATATCATTCTTATCAGCAAATTCTCTAATATCATCATCTAATATTTCGTTTTCACTACTAGATATCAAATTAAATTTGCTACTATCATATGTATAATCTTTTCCATTACCATCATCATCAGGAGTATCACCTGCAAATAAGCCAATCATAACGGGAACAGCATAAATAATAACTACTGCCCAAATTACAATTTCAATTAAACTAACTTTTCTTTTTTCCTTCATATTATCCCTTTTAACCTCTATAATTCATTATAACATTATAAGAATACTTAAACAATAATTTTAAAATAAAAAAACAAACTTTCGTTTGTTTAATTATTTACAAATAAATCAATAACTTTAGAATAATCTAATCTTCTTCTTGAATGATTAATAATTGAATCAATAAAACTTAAATAATGATCTTTATCAATCTTTTGATAAATATTTATTAAATTAACTAATTCTTTTTCATTAATATCAATTAAATTATTATTATTTAAACAATTATTAACTTCTTTAATTAAAAATTCATTATATATTTTATCATAGTACGCTCTATCATAACCTATTGCCATACTATTAGCATGTTTTAAAGATCTCTTTTCAAGTTCTTTGTATTTCATTATAAAAATATCCTTTTCTTAATCTCATTTATTAGTTTTCTATTAAATGATATCACAAATACAACTAAACATACAATCAAAATTGGAAGAGATGCATATAAACTCCATTTTAAACTAACAACACTATTAGAGAATAAGTCAATTAAGACTTCTGTACTAATTAGAATTAACGCAATAGTAAATAAAAATGTTGAAACAGCTCTTGTAAAACGCATCTTTTTCTTAATAAATAAATATACTGTTAAAACAACAAGTAACCATATTATAAAGATATTTGGCATAACTAAATATAAATACCAGTTCATTCCATTATTCATATAAGCAATTGTGAATAATAAATATTCAAGACCAAAAAGATTAAGAATCGCTGATATTAATTTGTTTTTATAATATAAGAAAGATGCTTGCGTTGCGACATAAATAATTGATGCAATAACATATATTGACCATGTAGGTTTACCATTAATAAAAATATTACATAAGAAAGTAACAAAACCAGATATAAATAAGAATAATAAAATTAATAATGTTATATAACGAAAATTAATATGTTTACCAATGTCATCTATTTTATCAGAATAAGCTGATAAAGCATTACTATTCTTTTCTTTTGGTAAAGTTGTATGACACAAAGGACATTTGTTTTCACTATCTTCTAATTTAACTCCACATTTATAGCAATACATTACATACCTCCTTGATTACTTTCAACTGATACTTTAATACCTAAAGATACTAATTTAGTAAAGAATAATCTTTCAAATTCCGTTTCATATATACGACTTGTAAAAGTAATATATAAATTATTCATACAAGATATACAAGCAACCGCGCCATGTTTATTTCTACTTCTTCCAATCATAAATCCCATATCAGTTACATATTTTTGCATTTCTTCAGGAATATTGATTAACCCATAATTAGAAAAAGTTGTTGTATAGTATCTATCTCCCATTAAATAATCACTTATTGATAAAGCTTTCATTTTAATAAAAGTTGGCATAATTCTAATATAAAACTTTCTTTCCATATTAACATTACCAGTAAATTTAGAACGAAGTTTTTTTTCATTAACCATATATTCTAATTGACCTTTAACTTCTTTAATAACTTCTTCTAAAGTATAATTACCTAGTTTAGTATCAATTTTAGGGTTAACATATGATGAGAAGTTACGTAAAGTTACAGAATCAAAGAAACGACGTAAATTAACAGGAATTGAAATTTTAATAGGTTTATTCTTTTTATCATGATTATTGTTTTGAATATCTTGAAAACACATAAACATAATACTTGTTAAGAAAACGGTTATCGTACAATCATATTGTTGACATAACTTCTTTAATTCATTAATTTTTATCTTACCAGTAATAATATTTAACATATGACTTGGTAATTGTTTACCTTTTAAATGATAAGCAGCTTCTTCTTTTTCTACACTGCCAAAATCACCAACATGTTTTTTAAAACTATCTTCATATTCTTCTTTCTTAGGTTTATCTTTAAGATTTAAGATTTTCTCCGTGTATGGGGTTTCTACTCCATATTTAAGTCTTATATACTCTCTAGATAAAGTAAGAAGTAAAGTAACACCACCTGTTCCATCAGTTAAAGCATGGAAAAACTCTAAAGCAAGTCTTTTTTCATAAACACGTACTCTAAACATAAAATAATTATTATCTTTAAATTTTATGGTACGCATGGGATTTTTTACATCATCTAATATTGGTGGAATACCATCAATCTTTTCTAAATAGTACCAAAACAAACCTCTTCTTAGACGATATGCAAAAGATGGAAGACGAACCAAAGTATTTTTAAGAGATTCAGCTAAAATATCTTTATCAATCTTATCTTTAAAAGTTATTGTTAAACGAAACATCATCGCATATTTCTTTTTAACGGCAGGTGGATAAATTAAAGCGGCATTATCAAGCCGCATCCATTTTTTACTTTCCATCAGGAATCAACCCCAAATCTTCATTAATTATGATAGGGTCAAATCCAGATATTTCATCATATAACATTCCTTTAGGAATATCATGATATAAATATATTTTTTTATTGTTCATAAAAGCTTCATATAATTCTAAGAAAGTTGCCCCACCTAAATAATTCTTTTGTCCCTTATTATCAAAGTTAAGACATAAAACAGCATCCATTTGTTCAATGGTATAACGACTTTGATTAAACATCCTTTTCTTAAACTCGGAATGGATTCCTAGTTTCCAAGCATTATCTTCAGCAAGAGGATCTTCATAAGAATTAGGTAGACTTATTTCATGACCACGTTTTTCTAATTTCTTTTTTATATCTTTTATTTCTGGATAAAACTTTTTACTACATACAATTAGTATTTTCATAAAACCTCCTATTCATTAACTATATAATCATAGAATATACTATCTTCATAAATATCAATATTCATTCTAAATTTATCAGATAAACTAAATTTCATTAAATGATGTTTACCTTGATTATTATCATCTTCTAATAATTTATAATCTTTTTTATCTATCTTATTTATAATTTCATCTTTATATTGTGATAAATCAATATTCAATTCTTTAAAAATTATATCCAAATCACCAGCAATATCTTCTTTATATGTACTACTAGAATGAACCGTTGAATAATATAAATCAGTAAATTCACGACCAAAAATATAGAAAGATGAATAAATACCATTCTTTGCATAAATAGATAAATCATAATTGTGATTAAAATAATTTTCACACATTATTTCAGGATTACAATATTTTAATGCTTCATTAGAAATCTTTATAAGAGCTTCATTTGGAAGATCAACATTAAATACTTTTTTAGCAACAATTTCATCATAAGTAGCATTCTTTAAAACATTTTTAGATCTTCTTGCAGCAGTATAATCTTTATCGTGTCCTAAATCATTACTAAGAAGAAACTTATCATCTTTTAATCTTCCTTTAACACGAGGTGTAAGAACAACAGCAATTACTTTCTTTTCATTAGTAATATATAATTCTAAATAATATTTCTCTTGATTAAAAATACTTATTACACTACTACCTTTATTATCGTTATAAGCATCAACTAATAATTCTAACCCTTTAGTTACAACATCATCTGGAACATCAATAAATAATTTGATTGTTTTAAGAAACATATCATAATTAGGTTTATCGGTAATTACTTCTTCCATGTAAACATCGGTAGAATTATATTGTTCATTATGAACTTTAGTTAAATTAATATTTTGATAAACATACTTATCGCCTTCTTGTTTATAACCTAAAGAAACGATTGGGTCAGTTGGTTCTTTTTTACCACAACCAACAAATAATAAACTAATTAATATTAAAAGTAATATCTTTTTCATATATTCTCCTATAATAATATATCTTCTACTTCATTAAATTTTGTAACATCAACCCATTTAATATATTTCGTGTATTTCATTAATTCAGGGATAGTTAATTTTATCGCAGTTCCTGACATTCCACAAGCAGGATAACAATATTTTTCTTTTAAAAGTGATATATCTAAATAAACTTTAACATCATCATTAGGATTAAAAGGGCATACCCCACCTACTGGATGACCAATAACATTTAAAACATCATCTTTATCAATCATTTTGGGTTTACAATTAAAATTTAAACGAAATTTATCATTATCAATTTTAACATCACCACTTGTGACTACTAGAATAGGTTCTGGCACTAAAAAAGATAATGTTTTAGCAACTTCACTTTCACGACAATCTAATGCATCAGATGCAAGAGAAACTGTTTCTGTTGAAGCTACAAGTTCAATAATACGATCTCCTAAATTAAGAGAATTCAAATATTCATACACCCTATTATTCATAACCTATCCTCAAAATGATTATAACATAAAAAAAGAAATAGATAACTATTTCTTAATTTATTTTGACACTAAATAATCCATGTTTATTACAATATGAATATATAGTTGCATTCGGAATATAAGGTAATGTAACAATAGGTACTTCACCTGGTACTAAGTAATAAAAATATTCACATTTTTCATTACCAATCATAATCCACATAATATAATGATCTACATCCATTGGATGAATCATTTCCCCAACAGTAACTTTAATAGAATTACCATCTACTTCATAGATTGGCACATGTTTTTCTAAACTAGCATCTTTATCGTGATCTTTAATTTCTAACATATTAGTACCACAACAAATATTATCCGCACCATCATTAAGTACATGAATTACTTTTCCACATTTTAAACAACGATAAAATTTCATTTGACCTCCTTATACCATTCACAAAATTTATCAAAAGAACTAATAGATTTATATGGTTTTCTATTTAATCTTTCAAGATCACTCATTTCAGCTAAAGTCTTTTTATAACCATATGGCATAAAGATATACCATAAACTTGACCATTTCTTATCAGTGTCATTTCCCCTTATACTTGTTGCAAGATGACCTTCATGAGAGCCATAAAACTGATGTAAGTTAACACCATCATAATATGATAAACATTCCGTAAAACGACATTTACGATTTTTCTTACCTTTCATTAATTTTAAGATACCAGTAATACCAATCGTATCAAGGGCAAAATTAACAAAAGCTTTTGGAAACCCATTTAAACTATCAATAATAAAACCAGAATCCATTGAAATACATGGACATTTAACAATTTCATAAGCTTCCATAACTTTAACTTTTGAAATTAAACTAATATCATCACTACGTGGTTCTGATAGTTCATAATCATAAGTTACAAAGTTAACATCTTTTAGTTTCTCTTTAGCTGTTTCAATCTTACCTTTATTATGAGTAACAAATACTATTTTATCCATTTCTTCTCTCCACCAATAACAGCTTTATAGAAAATACTAGATATATTATCAAGATATTTATAAATATCATCTAAACTTAATTCTTTATAATCTAAATAATCAAGAGAAATATCATAATTAATCTTTTTTAAATACCATAATAATAAATTATAAAAACTTGTTAAGAAATGAATTCTATTTGGTGATTTATCAAGTTCACCTCGACGAGACAAAATATCACGAAGTCTTTCAATTGGTGATAAGATACCACGATCACTTGCCATCAAATCAGCAATATTTAATATACGATCATAATCACTAGTTGAATAATTTCTTAAAATCTTAGATAGATTATCATACTCTCTTTCAAAATGTTCTTTATCATTAACATATTTAATTTCAACATCAGGGATTTCATTATTATTAAATCTTCCATCATTGATAAAAGAATGTGTAAGACAAGCACGGGACTCTTTTAATCCCATATCAACTAACTTTTCAAAACCTTTAATAACATGACTAAAATCATGAGCATACTTTCGACCATAATCATGTAATAAACCAAAATTAAAAGCAGTATCTTTATCAAGATTTAATTTAGAAGCAAGAATCTCACATAATCTTGCTTCATATAATGAGTGACTTAACCAACTACTAGTATTAATATTATTAATTATTTTATTTCCTAAGTAAGAACCAGAATCAATAATATTAAAAGCAAAATCTAATATATTATCTTTAATTTTACCAGTTTGTAATAATTTATAAGCATCTTCCTTACTTATATTATAGAATCTACCTAGTTCGATACATAAGTTTTCTAAATCACCAAACGGTAAATTACTAACAAGTAAAATAAAGGAATCAACACGGCTTAAACTTGTTTTAGGTTCACTATTTAGAATTAACATTGCTTTATAATAATAATCTTCATTTGTAAAAAATAATTTCATTTTAAGCCTTTCTAATTAAAATATGATAATGATATGACGTATTAACACCATCATCATGTTCATAAAAGTTACCAACATGGAGAACTTTAATTATTTCAAAGTCTTTAAATAACTCTTTAATTAAATCATAATCTGCATAGAAATGAGGAACTTTATATTCAGGACCTTCAACCATCTTTAAAGTTGTATTCTCATCTACTTTTGGCCAATCTTGTTTAAAGCCCCATGTTTCTTTAGAACATAAAGTTAAATAACATTCACCATTATTTCTTAATACACGATATAATTCACTAATAACTTTTTTAACACCATTAGTATCAGTATGATTAATAACATTACGACATAAGATACAATCCATACTAGAATCACTATATGGAAGAGATAACATATCTCCTACTTTATAATCAAAATTAAGATTTTCTTCTTCTGCCCACTCTTTTGTTTTATTAATCGCTTCACTTGATATATCAAAAGCATAAACATTAAAATTATTTTTACCAAAAAGAATAGAATGTCTACCAAGACCACATCCTAAATCTAAAAAGTCTTTTTTATTATCACTTAACCATCTATTTAATAAATAATAAGACTCCATACTAGGATTTTTCCATACATCACGAAAATCTCCTTTAACTACTTTCCAATCCCAACCTTGTGATTTAACCATACATTACCTCCATAAATTTAATATAACATAAAAAACTGTTGAAATAAATCAACAGTTTTATTATTAATCTAATTGTTCACCTTTAACTACATTAGAATCACTTGATTTTGTTGCAATAATGTCATCAATATTACTTGTTGTACTACTATAATTAACAGTTATTCCTGAATCTTCTTTAGTTGATGCACCATAGAATGTGCTTCTATATGATGTTGGATTACTATAAATATTTAAAGTTGCTTTAGCATTTCCACAATTATAGAAAATTGAATCAATCGATGTAGCATATACTTTCAATGTACCAATGCTATTCCATGTTGTTGCATTATAACCAGCATTTCGAAACATATAACTCATATTAGTTACTTTTGATGTGTCCCAATTACTTAAATCACCTATATTCCATGTTGTGGCACTATATCCTGAACGAGAAAACATATGTGACATATCAGTTACTTTTGACGTATCCCAATTGCTTAAATCGCCAATACTCCACGTCGTTGCTTTATAACCAGCAGAACCAAATATTCCCACCATATTAGTTACATTTGACGTATTCCAATTACTTATATCCCCGACATTCCATGTTGTTGCGTTAGTAGCTGCACTTTCAAACATATATGACATATCGGTTACTTTTGACGTATTCCAATTATTTAAATCTCCGATATCCCATGTCGTCGCTTTTGTTCCTACTAAACGAAACATATGTGACATATTAGTTACATTTGACGTATCCCAATCACTTATATCTCCTATATTCCATGTCGTTGCGTTACATCCAGCAATATGAAACATTTCTAACATTGTTGTAACATTTGACGTATCCCAATCACTTAAATTTCCAATATCCCATGTCGTTGCATTATATCCTGCATTTTTGAACATGAATGACATATCAGTTACATTCGATGTATCCCAATTACTTAAATCTCCTATATTCCATGTTGTGGCACTATATCCTGCATTATTGAACATATTTGACATTGTTGTAACACTCGATACATCCCAAGTACTTATATTTCCAATATCCCATGTCGTTGCTCTATATCCTGCGATATTAAACATATATGACATTGTTGTAACACTTGATGTATTCCAATTACCTATATTTCCAATATTCCATGTTGCTGTGTATGTTCCTGAAGAATAAAACATTTCTGACATGTTAGTTACTTTTGATGTATTCCAATTACTTAAATCTCCTATATTCCAGGTTAAAGCATTTTTCCCTGCATTTTTAAACATTGATGACATATCAGTTACTTTTGAGGTATTCCAATTATTTAAATCTAAGTTGAATTCTAATGCAGCAAAACCTGCATATTCAAACATAGATGCCATATTTGTTACTTTTGAGGTATTCCAATTATTTAAACTTCCAATATTCCATGTCGTTGCATTTTTTCCTGCATTATTGAACATGAATGACATATCAGTTACATTAGATGTATCCCAATTACTTATATTTCCTATATTCCATGTTGTTGCATTAAATCCTGAATTATGGAACATATATGACATATTTTTAACATTTGAAGTATTTAAATTACCTAAATCCATATTAAAAGTAGTTGAAGTATATGCAGTATGAGAAAACATTGCTGCCATATTTGTTACTCTTGATGTATCAAAATTCGATAAATCAATAGAATTAACTTTTGAAAAATAATAAAAAGCATAAGAACTATTTGGATTTGCTTTTACTCCATCCTCTTGTCCTATATATAATTCATACATACCATTATTATCAACATCGGTATACCATGCAAGTACTGATCCATTTTGTTCTGCTGATGCATCCCAAAAATCTAATGCCGTAGAAGGTATAGTAATATCAGCAACTGTTGTTATACTTTCAAAACTATTTCTTGAAATATCCTTACCAAAAGTTTTACGAATTATATTGTCATGTTTCATTAATGTTCCATCAAGTTTTACTTTTACAGTTCCATCCATTGTTTTAACTAAATCTTGTTTTGTCCAAGTTGCTCTTATATTTACATCATGAGGTGGCATTATAAACATATCATCATTTATAAACTTAATATCAATTAAATCATTACTATCTATATACCATCCTTTAAAGATATACCTAGGACAAGTTAAACTATCACTTCTTTTTGTTACTGTTTGATATGCCATATATTCTTCAGTTTCTATTGATGGTAATGTGCATCCATCTGGAGCATTTGGATCATAAATAACATTATAAATATTCTTAAGTACTGGTGTTAGTTCACTCTCTCTTGTTTTTTCTTGTTCATCAGGTAATTTTGATATAATTGTTTCACTCTTATTTGTTGGATAAAATCCTCTTGTATTATGAAATTCTTCTTTCAATTTAAGATCTATAGTCATTTTAACATTGCGACCCGTTACATAATTGTCTCCAAGATCCCAGGTTACCTTTTGAACACCATCAACAGTATCTAGAGATACTTCTCCAAAAGGAACTTTAATATCATTAACTGATTCAACATAAAAATAATCATCATTTATGTAATCTGTTATTACAAAGTTATCATAAGTTACTGGAGTAACTGCTGCTTCAAATAAAACATTATTTAAAGTATCTTGATCGGCAATAAATTGATTATCAGATATTTCAATAATTTCCTGGATAATTTCTTTTCCCATTTCATATTGAATACCATTTATGGTCATATATGGATATTTATCTTTTAATAATTTATATGTTGCAATTTGGTTTGGGGTATCTTCATTTGGATATCCATCTGTTAAAAACAATAATACTAAATCCTTATTATCACTTTTAATATAATTTTCCATTACCTCATCAGCGCTTAATAAACCTGCATTGTAATTAGTAGTACCACCTGATGATAAATTTGTAATATAATTTACCATTTCATCTTTATTATTAGTAAAACCTGATATTATTTCTGAGTTTGAATCAAAGGTTATTAAAGCAACACTATTATGACTATCAGAAAGTAAATAATTTGTTAAATCAATAGCATCTTGTTTGGCTCTATCTAGTTTACTTCCACTCATTGATCCAGATACATCAATGACAAAAATGACATCTTTATATCTGCCTTCAGAAGTTTTCATTACTGAATTAACATCAAAGGTTACTCTTGCTTTACCTAATCCTGTCCATTCAGCTGATTTATCAATATGCCATGAACCAGGATTGTTATAATCATTGCTTTGTATTTCTACACTTTTAATTTCTTGTGTATAAGTAAGTGAAAAAGATCTACTTATAAACATAACTAGAATTGGTATTATCAATAATAAAAATAGATACTTTTTATTCTTCATACATTACCTCAATTATAATTATACTATATATCTATTTATTTTATATGAAAAAAATGAAAAAAATATAATAAAAAAAGTAATTGAAATCAATTACTTTATATTTTTTAAACTTCTACAGTTTTTGCCCAAGAAATAAATTTATCCATATTAGCATCTTTATCTTTTTCAAGACAGAAGAAGTTAAGTAGATAGAATCCATTCTCTCCTTTAAACATTGTAGGCATATAGAAATATGTTGATCCACCTACTGCCTTAGAATAAGTGAAATACATAAAATTACCTTCAGTCTTCATTGTTGCTGTTGGCATTTGTTTAATAATAATATCTGCATATTCTTTTAATGAAGTATCTTTTGTAATATTAATAGCTTTTAAAGCTTCATAAGTTTCTAATAATACTGTTACACCAATATTATCTTTATTATTTTCATAATAATATGTTGCACTAGCTAAACTTTTTTTCTCAAAATTTTCCGTTAAAGTAATCTTAAAGTTACCTTCATTAAATACTTTACCACTTGATTTTCCACAGCCTGTTACTAATAGTAAGGCAATAACAAAAATTGCTAATAATCTTTTTTTCATTTAAATCTCCCTTTTATTTAATTAATTTTTTTACTAACCATACAAAAATGCATGCACCTACCATTGAAACAAGAATCGTTCCAATAATATTAGATGCTCCAATACCAAATAATCCTAGAACAAAACGTCCTACGAATCCACCGATAATACCTACAATAATATTTCTTATTAATCCTCCTTTAGAATTCATAATAAAACTTGCGCCCCAACCGGCAACAGCTCCAATTCCAAGAGTTATTAATAAGTCTGTTAAATTTGGCATAACGAATAACATAAAATCATCTCCTTTATCTTCATTATAAAACTATTTTTTCTTTATATCAATAATAACATATTCGGATTTTGCTCCTGTTTTAAAATACAAAGCCCAATTTGATATACCTGATGTAACAATAAAATCCGTTTTATCAATATGATTGTGTCCATAATATTCATCATTAGAACCAACTATTACACTAAGAGGTCCTATAGGCCACATTTGACCTCCATGAGAATGACCTGATAATACTAAATCAACTTCTTCTCTACTTTCATTTTCATAATCATTTGGTTGATGATTAAGAACAATCATATATTTATTTTTATCTAAATCTTTTGTGAGTTCTTGAATTTTTTTTCTTGTGGTTCTTGATTTATCTTCTCTTCCAATTATATAGATATTATCTAATTCCACAACTTCATCTCGTAAAACTTTAACACCATTCTTTTCAAGTTCACGAATTAAATCTTCTTCATTAAAATCACGATTATTGTAATAACCTCGATCATGATTTCCAAAGACATAATAAATACCTTTTTTTGGCTTTAATAATTTAAATGCTTCACAACTTTTTTTCATATCAATAAGTGTTGTATCATCATCAACAAAGTCACCTGTAATAACAAAGATATCCATATCAATCTTACTAATCTTTTCAATATATTTATAAAATCCATTTCCATCAAAAGTTGTTCCGATATGGGAGTCTGCAATCTGAATAATACGAAAATCATTAATATCTTTATTAGTATATAAAGTATATTTAGTTTCAAAAACATGAAAATCTAAATACATACCTATTCCTAAATAAATAATTGTTATAATAACCGCAACAATATTTCGAATATCAATAATATTTAATCTCTTAAAATATTTTTTCTTTTTTAAATCTTTTTTATTTATTTTTTGATATAAAAACAATATTAATAAAACAAGAAATAAAAAGATTGATAAATGTAATAAAACAATAATTGAATTAATAAAACCAAATATTAGTATGACAATTATTATTGGTATACAACATATTAATAATTTTAAATATTTATTTTTAGTTAATTTATCTAAAAAAGAAAACTTTAAAAAACATTTAATAGGATATGATACTAAAAGAATTAATAGAATAAAAAGTAAAAATATTGCTAAATAAATCATCGTTTCCTCCAATAATTTTATATCAAAAAAATATGTTGCAAGCAACATATTTATTTTCTTTTACTTTCTTTTTTTTCTTCACGATCAGAAGATTTTCTTCTATTTTCTGCTAATAGTTCAATCTTATCTTCAAGTGATGAAATTTTATAATTAGTAAAGGCAACAGTTACACCAATACCAGCGATTGTAGCAAGTACAGTACATAATACAATAGCTGTTGTTGAAGCACCTGATTTAACAATATTACCATTTTCATCTTTTGGATTTTCAACCATTTCAACCATTACATCATAACGATTACCTTTTTTAGTTTCATATAATGCTTTGATTGTTGATTTGATTTCTTCATCCCAACTACTTGAATATCCACCAAATACTTTATCACCAATTACGATATAAGGAACACCTTCAGCGGGTTGACCTAAGTAATCACCAACTTGTTTCATAAGTTTAGCATTGTCTTCATTGTACCAAACTTCATAAGATACTACTTTGAAATACTTTCCATAATCTCCAACAATACTATTTAAGAAAGTTAGAAAAGCACGACAATAAGCACATCCATTTCCACGGAATAAATAAATTACAGCTTGATCATCATTTTCTTTATAATTATCAAATGCTTTATCAAGTTCAATTTCTTCTTCTTTTAGAGCTTCCTTTAAGTTAAGTGTTTTAACTTCTGCCTTTGCTGTTAATGGTAATACTAAGCATAAAGCCATTACTAATATTAACAATGTTTTCTTCATTTTCTATTTCCTTTCTATTAAGATTATAGCACAAAAATATCGTATTACAATGTAATTAACTGTAAAATATCACTTTTTTATTTTCCTTAAAACCAAACCACCATATGGATGAATAACTTCATCATTATCTCCATAAAGGTTATATGATACTTCACTATTTTGATAAAAAGAAGGTATTGGTGTTTTAATTTCTTCATTTGTTCGATTAACAGTTACTAAAATATTATGGTCATCATCTACTCTTTCAAACATTACATATTTATCATTAACATCATAAATATTTGTATCAGCCCTACCTAAAAATGGTTCAGCTTTTCTAATTTTACCAATTTCTCGAAAAAAGTTTATTAAATCAAAATCAACTTCTTTTCCAATAGGAAATGGTTGACGATTATATAGGTTACCCATACCTTGAAGACCCAATTCATCTCCATAGAAAATAGATAAAATACCTGGAAAGAATGTTAAAAAGAAAACATAAGCTTTATATATATTTTTAGCTTGTTGATAATCTTTTTTACTAATTTTATAATTTTTACAAAAAGCTAAGTCATCATTTATTAAATTCCAAGCCCATTCTCCATAATAATTAAATTCATTAGATGCAAAAATATTAATAATTCTACTAATATCATGAGTTGAAGTAAAGTTCATTAATGTTTTAATAGTTTCATCAGGATAATCACGTAAAATTTCATTAAGTTTCCAATTAAGTTTTGTAACATCACTATATTTAAAATAACGAATCAATGCATCAATTAATTCATAGTTCATAACAGAATCCATTCCTTTGCCACTTGTTATGTAACCACGATTCATTTTTGTAGGATCTTTCCATACTTCACCTAGAATAAAACCATCAGGTTTATTTCTTTTAACAGCAATTCTTATACCTTCAATAAAACGATCACTTAATTCATCAGCAACATCAAGACGAAGGCCATCAATACCTAAACTAAACCATTTATCAATTACACCGCCAACACCATAGATATAATTTTGCCAATCAACGGATTCCCCATCACAAACTGGTAAATTCTTCATCCCCCACCAATAATCAAAATAAGTTTTATCAGGTGTTTCATGTTTACGATAAAAATTATAATAAGGGGACTCTTTACTTTGATAAGCTCCTACACTATCATAGTTATTAAATTCATTAAAATATTTACTATCATTACCAGTATGATTGAAAACAGCATCAAGTATAACTTTCATACCTCTTTTATGAGCTTCATCACATAGTTTTTTTAAATCATCATTAGTACCTGCGTAAGGGTCAACTTCTAAATAATCTCCTGTATCATAACGATGATTAGATTGACTTCTTACAACTGGTGATAAATAAATAATACTAACACCTAAAGATGAAATATAATCTAACATATCAACTATACCTAATAAGTCACCACCATAAAAGTCATTATTCCAAATACCATTTTCGTCAGGTCCTGCTTTTAGTTCACTATTAAATGATGGATATAGATGTCGATTAGGAAGAATTATTTTCTTTTTTATTTTTCGATTAACACGATCAACAAAGCAATGATACATAATAGCGTTTTTAGCCCAATCTGGTGTTTTATAATTAACACTTAATTTCCACATATCACTTCTTGATACAGAATTATATTCATTCCTATTCTTTTTCTTATAATAGATAAATTTATGATTGGCTTCAAAAGAAAAATAAAAATGATATAGGGCACTCGTTTCCAAATAAAAATCACCATTAAAATAAACATAATTATCTTTATTTACAACATGATGTAATTGAAACGCATGACGAGCTATATCATTTTCTGCAATAAACTTCATTCTTTCGATAAAACCAATAGACATAGGAACTTTGATTGTAACATTATATTTACAACCACGATCATCACTCTTTATTTCTTTTATAGAGAATTTTATATTATCTAGTTCTTCCATTCTTCTCACCTATTATAAATGTAACATAAAAAAAAGAGTTAGTAAATTAAGATGACACTTTATATGTCTTTAATAATTTACTTACTCTATTTCTTAAATTTTTATTATCTTTTTCAATGTTACCAGATACTATAAATGGTTTATCAAAGACAAAGATTGTTTTCTTAAAAGGATTAAATTTTCCGATAATGGCGAAAGGAATAATAGGACTATTAGTTTCATTAGCCATTTTAACAGCTCCATATTTAAATTCCATTAATCCCCTACCACGTTCTCTAGTACCTTCAGGGAAGATTCCTACTATTTTTTCTTCTTTTAGACATTTAATTGCTTCATCTAAAGCTTTTTTATCATGACCATCACGATTAACTTTAATTAAACTACAATGACGAAAAATAATACCTTGAGGTAATTTAAATAAAGAAGCTTTGGCAAGAAAATGAATTTTTCTTTTAGAAGAAATAATTAAAGGACCAGGATCAAGTAGGTGAACATGATTACCAGCAAGAATTACTCTTCCTTCTTTAGGAATATTCTCTTTACCAATAATAGTTGGATGAATATAAACCTTTGTTATTAACCATATTAAAGGTTTTAAAATATCATATAACATTATTTAACTTCCTTTAATATTTCATCAATTAAATCTTTGTCATAATATACTTTTAAAGCTTTCTTTTCAATTTTAAGTTCAAATCTTGTATCAGTTAATTCTTCACCATCAATATTAGCTGTTATTGGTACTGGTGATTCAATAACCATTTTGCTAGTTTTAACATTTTTAACTTTAAGCATACTTTCATGTTTACCTTTTTTAAGTTTTAAAATGTAATTAATTAATTGAAGTTTAGACATCTTATCAACAACAATAGCGTCCATAAGTCCATCATCTAAAGATCCATGAGGATTTGGATGGAAACCAGCCCCATAATATCTTCCATTACATACTGTTATTGTAGAATATAATCCTTCTTCTTTATCCATACCAGATTTAATTTTAAATTCAAAGGGTTTAAAATGAATAAAATGTGAGATAATTGCTGCAATATATTTATCTTCTCTTGGAACAACCGTACTATTTGATTCCGTACCTTTATTGGCAATCTCAGCATCAATACCAAAACATACAACATTCATACAATACATATTATTAATTTTAATTAAATCAACTTCATTAATACCATTATGAAATAATTCTTGTGCACTACGATCAAAGTCATTACCAGATCCATATGGAATATATGAAAAAGTATTTTTGGTTTTTAAAATAGCATTCATAACACGATTTAAGATACCATCTCCACCAATCGCATAAATAATATGTTTAGCATTTTTATATTTATTAATAATGTCTTCTGTAGAATAAATATCATTATTAATTTCAATTTCAAAATCAAGTTTTCTTCTTTTACAAACTCTTTTTAAAGCCTCAACCATTTTATCAGTTCGATGTTTTAGGCTAAAACGATTAATTAAAAATATATGTTTCATAACACCACCTTTTTTAATTTTATCATTTTTTCTATATAATTAAAAGAAAGTATGACAATTAAGGTATAATATTATATAATTACATTGGTGAGTTATGAAAGTAATAAAAGAAAACATAAGTAATAAACTAGAAGTTAATAAATCCTTTTTCTTTACAAATTTAATAAAAGTTTACAATAAAGATGAAGTAACAAATGAACTTAATAAAATAAAAAACAAATATAAAGATGCAACACATTATTGTTACGCTTATATCATTGATAATAATAAAAAATCTAGTGATGATGGAGAACCAGGAGGTACTGCAGGAGTACCTATTATGGAAATATTACAAAATAAAGATCTAAATTATATATTATGTGTTGTAACAAGATACTTTGGAGGTATTAAATTAGGAGCAGGAGGACTAGTTAGAGCTTATCGAAAAGCAACACTTGAAGCAATAAACAATTCCACTTTACGAGAATTAATTGACGGATATGAAATAAAAATAGAAGTTAATTATAGTGAACAAAAAGATTTAGAATATTTAATAAAAGATAATTATACTAAGGAATATTTAAATAATGTTATTTATACTATTAAATGTGATAAGGATATAAAAAACATATTAGAAAGTAAATATAATATTGTAAACATAAAAGAAATTAAAATAGAAAGATAGCCAAGCTTTCTTTTTTTATGCTATAATTTAGACGGAAAATGAGGATTTATATGAATGATTCAAGAGAACAAGAAATTAACAATTTAATAAATTCGTTAACAACCAATAATGAGGTTAATAACAGTGTTCAAAACAATGATTTAATTAATTCATTAACCACACCAAATAGTGATATGAATACTGTACCTGAACAAAATATGGTTGTAAATCAAAATGTTCCTTATACTGAACAAAGTCCTATGCCACAAGAAAATATTCCAATGGAACAAGCATATAATAATATGCCTCAAGAAAATGCTATGATGCAACAAGCATACAATGATGTTCAAGAAAATGTTATGATGCAACAAGCATATAATAATGTTCAAGAGAATGTTATGATGCAACAAGCATACAATGATGTTCCTCAAGATAATGTTATGATGCAACAAGCATATAATAATATTCAAGAAAATGTCATGATGCAACAACAAGCATACAATGATGTTCCTCAAGAAAATGCTATGATGCAACAAGAAGTATATAATAACATGCCTCAAGAGAATGTAACTATTGAACAAACAGTAACTGAATCCCCTATACAAAATAATGATGTTCCGGTTAATAACAATCCTGTTCAAGATAATAAACCAAAACAGGCAGCTAGTAGTAATACGAAAACTGTTGATTCTAATTTAGACAAAGATTTTGGTGATACTTTAATTAGAGCTTATGTTGGTAAAAATTATGAAAAAATATCAAGAAGAAAATTTAATTTTGCTGCTTTCTTCTTAACTGCTTTCTATTTATTTTATCGAAAAAATTTCTTTTTTGGTATTTTATTCGTAATCGTACCTCCTATCTTATTTGCTCTTTTCCCAGATTATGTCTTATTTGTGGCAGCTGGATATTTAATTGCAAGTTTTATTATTGGCCTTACATTCAATAAAAATTATATTATTAAAGGAAATGCTAAGATATATAAATTTAAACTTGAAAATCTTCATGCAAGTTTAGGAGAATTAAAAACATTGTGTGCTAATGAAGGTGGTACAGCTTTTGGAAATATTTTTGCTGGTTTAGCAACAACTACTGTTTTACTTTTAGTATCAAATTATGTTCTTAATAGTATGTTTAATATTTCGATATGGGATAATATCTTCTATAACTATAAATATGAAGGTGTAATAACATATGATAAAGATATTGATATAGAAAAAAGTTTTGTTGTAACTATTCCCAATGATTTTAAAAAAGATGTTACTTCTGGATTATATGAATATGCCTATAGTAAAACTAAAGGCAAAGGTAAAGATAAAGCTAAAAGTAATGATCAATGTAAAGTAACTTTTAATGCCCTTCAATTATTTAGAAATGACAAAAGATTAATTACCCAAATGAAAGAATTCTATAAAGATAGTAATCCATCTAAAGTTACTGAACAAGAAACTAATGGTATTAAATGGTATGGTTTCTCCCTTACAAATTCTTTTGGTAAGTATTACTATTATGCAACTAAATATGACGATAGAATATATCTATATACATTTGAAATAATGGATCAAACAAGCCAAGAATGTGAAAGTTTTTCAAAAGGTATTTTGTTTTCCATAAAAGAAAAAAAGGTTGTTCAAGAAGAACTAAAGAAACAGAAAGAACAACAACAAAACAATAATAATCAAAATAAACAAACTGAACAAAAAAATAGTAATCAAACTAAAACAGCACAACAAGCTAAAAAGAAATAATAAAAAGAAAGATTAAAATAATCTTTCTTTTTTATAACATAAATCCAAATAATCTTAAAATAGTTTGAAGAATTGTTTTTCCAAAAAATTGATGTTTAATTTCTAATTCTTTATTATCTTTAAACATATTTATAAAATCATTTTTAATATCATTTAAAGCTCTACATTTATACATGTATAAACCACATTCAAAATGTAAGAATAAACTTCGATAATCAAGATTAATAGTTCCAACTACACCTTCAATATCATCACTAATAAACATCTTTGAATGAAGAAAACCTTTTTCATATTTATATATTTTAATTCCTTCACGAATTAAAGTATTAGCGTATGATTCTGATAACATATAAACAAGTTTCTTATCAGGAATACCTGGTATAATTATTCTTACATCTACTCCCCTTCTAATTGCTAGTTTAAAGGCATCAATAAACTCCATATCAAGAATTAAATATGGTGTTGAAATATATAAATATTTTTTAGAATTATTAATAATATTTAAATAAACATTTTTACCAGTACTTTCATTATCAAGAGGAGAATCATCATATGGAATAACTAATCCATTTTCTTTATATTTTCTATTACTCTTATATTTTATGACATCATCATTATATAAATGATAGGTATCCCAAATAGTTAAAAACATAACAGTAAATGAATAGACAGCCTCACCTTTTACCATGATACTATTATCTTTCCAATTACCAAATCTTTTTAATTCATTAATATATTCGTCTCCAATATTAATGCCACCTGTAAAGGCCACTTCACCATCAACAACTAATATTTTACGATGATCACGGTTATTCATGATAATACCTCTAATAGGTCTTAATTCATTAAAAGTAACACACTTAATACCTTTACTTAATAAATAATCTTTATAATCTTCTTCTAATTTATCAACACATCCAAAGTCATCATATATAAGTCTTATATCAACGCCTATTTTAGCTTTATCTATTAAGATATTTAATATTTCATCCCACATTTTACCAGGCCTTATAATGAAATATTCCATAAAGATATATTTCTTAGCTTTTAATAATTCTTTTTTTATACCTTGATAAGCTTCTTCACCTGTTTTAAAATATACAACTTCATTATTTTCTGTTACAGGAAATCCTAAGAACTTAGATAAATAATTAACTTCCCCATTATCACTATTTTCATTAATTATTTTTTTATCTATTTTATAATACTTTAAATATTCACATCTTTTTTCATTAACTTTTTTTAATAATCTACTTCTACTTTTATTTCTTCCTAAAGTTAAATATAATATACCACCACCTAAAGGAAACAATAAAATTATGATTACCCAAGGAAAGGTATAAGAATTATTACGATTATTCTTTGTTAAATGATATAATGCAAAAATACTAATTACAAAATATATTATTTGCAATACTTGATATTTTTGTCCAAAATAAACAGTAATAAGTAAAGTGAAAGATAATTGTATTAATAAACCTAAAAGAACTACTAAACATTTTTTTAAGCCCATCCACATAATAATCACCAATAATTATTTTAACACAATAAAAAAAATAAACTAGATATACTAGTTTATTTTATTAATCCATTATTAGTAAAATATTAGTTACTAATATTAATGTTATTATTTCTTCTGCTACAATTGATGATACTGCGATAGAATTCTTTGTATTTTTATAAGCTTCATCGCCATATGTACTTTCAACAAGTAGTATTGCGAATAATAATCTTGTTGCTTTACCAAACGGCCATAAACCTGTTCCTTTTTTAGAACCAAGATATTTATCTACTTCTATAATATCATCAACAATTTCATTACTATCTTTATTAATAAAGATTAATGTTGCAAGAACCATTAAAACGAAATTATCATCAATATGTTTTTTATGGACTTTAATTTTATTATAAATATCAATTATCATATCTGTTTTTTCTTTAACAGGTTTATCTGATATTGTAAGAACACATGCCATTGATTGACAAGCGTTTTTAGCACGTTTAATATTTCTTCTTAATATTTGATAACATTCTTCTACTTCAGTATCAATTCTTTTTTCTTTTTTATTAGATAGTGCAAGTAACATAGCAAATGGTGCATCTTCATCATCTGTTAAGAGTGGATGTTTATCATTCATTAAATTAAAGATTTTGATTTCTTTTTCAATATATTTATCAGCATTAATATTTTCTTCACAATCAGATAAAATTAAGGATGTAAAAATATTAACTAAATTATCAAATTTTTTCTTTTTCTTTAAGATTCCTTTATATTCATCAACACGATCAAAATACTTTGATGGACTTTTCGTCATTGCCATTTTACAAGCTAAAATCATGGAAACAAAACGGTAATCTGAGAAAATATTCGTTCTATCAACAATTATCTCATGTGCTTCCATAAGTTTCTTAGTATCAACTTCTTTATCTAAATCTGTATATAAATATGAACTTAATAAACAATTAGCTTCACTTTCATATTTAAAAATGCTTTTAATTTTCTTTTTGTTTTGTAAAAATAAATCAACTTTCCTTTTTAATTCTTTTTTCATATATCCTCCGATAATAATTATATTATTAATAATCTTCGTAGACAATAGTTTTATCTGGTAATTTAATTAATTTTTTAGGTATATAACTTTTATCTAAATACCGGCGACTCTTTTCAAGTTCATCTTCACTAAATGGTTTTAATTTAGCATCAACAAGATAATTACCATATACTATTTCATTATTATGATTAAAAGTTAATATTTTTAAATAGTTATCACATACTTCTACTAATGGTACATGATCTTCTTCAAAATAACCACTAACATAATTAGCACTACCACCATCTATATTTAAATAATCTTCTCCAATATTATAAATAACTCCATATTTACTATCATTAGGAGTATGACCAACAATTGTTATATAACTATCATGACCTATACGGCATCGAAAATGATAACCAGGGTTATTTACTCTTGCCCAAAGAGAATATTCCATGCAAGGATTATTATCCTTTATTCTAATATCACATTCATCTTTTACAAAAATAGGACATGATGCATGAACTAAAACAATATTTTTATAGTCTATTGTCTCAGGAAACTTATGATATATTTTTAAATTAGATATAAAATCTACGACTTCTAAGATTTTATCTTTATCATAAGCAAACCTTATTGCTAAATCATCATCGGTTACTAATCCACCATTTAAAAACCAATCATTATATGTTGGTACATATATTTCTTTTTTTCTTTTTTCGAAGACTTCATACATCATTAATTCATGATTACCTGCAAGATAAGTTATTCTTTCACCTTCTTCGATTCTTCTTTTAATATCAAGAAGCATAGAAGCTGAATCAAGACCTCGATCTATTAAATCACCATTAATATATAATTCAATGTCTTCTTCTTTTTTAATATTATCTAAATAAGACATTATTGATTTATAAACAATACCATCACCATGTAAATCACTAACAACAAACTTTCTCATAAAAATCCTACTTTAAATATTTCTTAGATTTATTAATTAATTTTTGATATAAAGGTAACATATGTTCTTCCGTTACATATTTATCAATCTCATTAATATTAATCCATTTAACCCCACTATTCTCGTCTTCTTTAATCCTTATTTTATCATTTTCATTTGCCATAAATAAATATTCAATGTCAAAATGCAAATGCGATAATACTAACTTATTATTTTTCATATGACGTTGAACAGCATTTATTTCCATATTTAAAATATCTTTTGTTACTAATTTAAAACTATTAAGTCCTGTTTCTTCATTAATTTCTCTTTTAATAACTTCCATTATATTTGGATTATCATCTAAATGACCTCCAATATATCCCCATGAATGAAATAAATTATGATTAATCATTAATACTTTAGAATGATCTTCATTTATAATCCAAGCAGATACTGTTATGTGACCAACAGGATTATCTCTTGATAAAGGATTATTATATTTGTTTAGGAAATCCAAAATATTATTTTTTATTTTTTCATCAATATCATTATCAACTTGATAATTATTAACTTCTTTAATTAAATTATTAAGCTCTACTTTTGAATACATATACATCTTCCATATCATCAAAATGTTTTAATTCATAATTACCTTCAGTATAACTATTAATAACATTATCCCAAAAACTTTTAGCAATAGGATTATTATCCATAGGTTGTACTTCATAATAACCTTTATGTAGATCAAATACTTTATAAGCAGCAAGTTTACCAATATGTTGTCTTCTTGCTCTTGGCATAATTAAAAATTCAGCAACACTATAATTATTTTCATTTTTATCTAATACTTTTAAATGTTTATTTAACATTGTAAAACCTACCAAAGTATCATCACACTTAATAAAATATGCTTCGCGATCAGTATCTTTAAAATAATTCTCAAAATATGTATATGGAAAAACACCATTTTCATCAATATCATTATCGATATATTGACTACCATCATATAAAGAATATTCAAGTAATCGATATAAAATATCATGATCTTTTTTCTCTACTTTAACTAAATCAACCTTCATCTTTATAACCTAACTTCCTATTTAATTTTACAACTACAATACTAATAACAAGAATAACTATTAATAAAATGACAAACCACATTATGGAAATAAATAAAGGTTGATTATTTACTCTTAAGAATGGATATGGTCCATCAACAACTCTAAATAAGTTTAGAAAGATCATTACAAAACCATATATTGCTGTAACAATAAGAGGAATAAACTTATTAACTTTTTCTTTGTTAAAGATAATATATGAATTAACCATTAAAGCAGGTGCTAAGGTATGCATAACTAAATTACTACCTTTAAACATTAACCAATGATAATTAAATTTATACATTGGTGTTAATACAAAGAAAACTACTAAAAAGGTCATTAATAGCATACACGTTGATAAATAATATAAATTATTAACATATTTATTATCACCTTTATAATAATATAAACATAATATACTTGTAAAAAACGCTAATAAGTTACTTAATACTGTATAATATTCTAATCCCATTTTTCCATTCATTACAAACATTCTAGAAAAAGCATATAATTCTAAAATAATAATTATAAAATGAATAATAGCATAAATTCTTTTTTCCATTATTTACCTCTTTCTGGCATCATAAATATTTTAATTGATTCCATAAAATATTCTTTGGTTTCTTTTGATATATCTGATAAATCATTAATTGTACTAATTAAAGTACTTTTATCTAATTTCTTAATATCGGAAAATCTCTTTATACCATTATTTTCAATAACAGAAAAGAATGTTTCAACAACAGTTTCTAATTCTTTAGGATTAAGATATTTCAATCCCATAACACTATTTTCATGTAATTTAGTACTTGTTTTTGATAATTCACTTTTAATGAAGAATGAACCATATGTATTCCAAGTATTCATCATATGACTCATAAAGCCAATTCCATCTGCTTTAACATATTGATAGTTTTTATTATTCATTAAGATACCAATAACACTATTTTCAGGTAAATAATTAATAAGACGATCTTCAATTCTTTGATATTTATCGCTATTAAGTTCTTTATCAAGAACACCTGGTCCATCAAAGTTTACGATTCTTTTAATTTTCTTACTTATTTTAAGAGGTAATTCCATACCACAAGAAATAGCAAGATTACCACCCTTAGAATGACCTACTAAATAAATATTAGTATCAAAAATATTAGTATTATCAATAACATATTTTTTAGCTAATTCTTGTGTATATATTGGATACATATAACTTAATCTAAAGTTTTCACACCAACCAATTAAACTATTATCTGTTCCTTTAAAACTATAAATAGTATTATTACCAAATCTTATTTTCACAACTCCAAATTGAGTTTTATCGTCAACAATTGAAGTAAAGTCTTCTATCATAATATCTTTAAAACGATTAGAATTAATTAATAATTTAATAAGAGTAACACAATATGAAGCCATACCTTCATATTTAAAATCAATTATTTCTCGAGATATTGTCTTTAAGTTTTTCTTCTTATTAAAAGGTTTAACAGGTAAATAAGATAGAGTTGCCATAATGGCTAAATCTAAATCATTTATTTTATATTCATCTAAACTAACGTCTTTATAATAATTTATATAATCATCAATCTTCATCTTCTACCTCCAAAATATTATTATTTAAAGCATAATTGGATACCTTTAAAAAGTTTTCATCATATGGATAAGTCTTTTGTCCAAATAGTAACCACATCTCAGAAAGAGAATATCCTTGTTCATATAACTCATGAACACGTGGTTTATTAAGAAGTTCATCACTTCCTTTTGATACATCAGCAAACCCAGATAAATCATATATTCTTGCTTGTAAGTCACACTCAAGTTTATCACATTGATAAGCAAATTTAGCTTCCTTGGTTTTTCTTTCATCAAATTCAAGAACTAGGTTCATTATTTCATCTTTATTTTTTAATCTTGATAATATCTTGGTAACCGCTTCATGTCCTCTTTTCTTCTTCTCTTCTCGATCTATTTGAAACATTGTTAAGTCACCAATAATTATTTCTTCAAGTTCATGAACTGATAACATATATAATACTTTCGTTAAATCAAGTTTATATTTAAATTCTGAATGCATTGCAATTGCAAGCATTAAAGTACCATAAATATGTTCAGCTACACTTTCAATTCTTTCACTTGAGATATTCCAATCAACCCAACCTGTTCTTATTACATTTTTAAGTTTATTACATAAAACATAGTATTCAATAACATTTTTTTCCATAATTCACCTCTTACTATTTATTATTTCATATGATTTATCAATACATTTTATTATTTCTTTATCCGTTAAAGTCTCATCTAAACTTATAGTAATCCACATCTTTTTATTCATATGATAAGCTTGATAATAACCTTCTTTTTTAATTAAATCTTTTATCTCTTCTTCATTTAATTTTAGATTTATTACTTCAATCTCTTTATTAATATTATCAATTTTATTTTTATTAATAAGCATAATTAAAGCATACCATTTATTATTTCTTTTATTTCTAAATATGCCATTAGAGTCTCTCCAAGGAAATTCAGGATAATCAGAATACTTTGAAATAATATAATTAACAATACGATTAGTTTGTTGATACTTAAAATATAAATTATCAAAACAATTATTTTTAATATCAATTAAAATATCTTTATAACTATTTCGAACACTATTTATAAAACCATTATCAACTTCTATTCTAATATTTGTATATAAACAATTACTAACTAAATCATATACATTACCAGAAACATTATTATCTTTAATAATTATTTCTGCTAGAAAATCATCATTTAAGAATTTCTTTTGATATTTATAATAATCATTTTCTTTAATAAAGCCATAGTCTAATAACTTTTTAATATTTATATTACATCTTGTAAAAATACTTTTTTCTATGTCCATAATATCACTAAATTTATTATACAAAAAAATAAGATAAAAATCTTATTTTCTACAATATTTGATATAAATTACTAATCAATCATTTTTTTACCTTTGGTAAAGTTAACTGGTGAAATACCATTTGCTTGACACCAAGGGGCATAATTAGATGGTGGTATATCATAGAAATAATGAACAAATGCTGATAAATTAACACCACTTGTTACACAAATAATTGTACTATCATCAGAATATTTATGATATATATCATCAATTGCAGCCATATTTCTTTCTAAAAATGATTTCCATTCTTCATCTAATCTTTTTTCATTGAAACGCTCGTCTTCTACTATTTCTAAATTATGATATTCATTTATGATCTCTGCAGTGTGCATACAACGAAGATATGGGGATGATACAATAGCATCTATTTTTTGATCTTTAAGTCGATCACGAACTATTTCCGCTTCATGTATTCCTCTTTCTGTAATATCTTCAAGTTGTCTTAAATCTTTATCATTATGATTCTTTGTAATATTTCGTTCAGCATGATGCATATAAATTATTTTCATTTTATAATCCTTTCTAAATTATCTAATATTTTATTCATAACTATTGGAATGTTTTTAACAAATATTTCATATTGTTCTTGATAAGAAATATTAATATCTTTTTTATTAACGATTGTATCACTAACACCTTTTATTATTAAAACATCGATATTATTTATTTTCGCGATGTAGGCAATACTAGCTGCTTCCGTATCACAAACCGTTATATTATTTTTAATTAAATAATTATAATCTTCTTCCATAACAATTGGTTTATCTTGCGTTGCAATAATACCTTTCTTATAGGGAAAAGATAATTCTGGAACATTAATATTAACATTATACTTTTCTCTTATTAATGGTTCAATTTCTCTTACTGTACAATCCGTTTGAACGGCAAGATTTGGAATAACTAAATCATAGATATTAACATCTTTTGAGATTCCACAGCATGTACCAATAACAATAATCTTATCAGTATCAAAATGATCAATCATATATTGAGTAGATGCTGATGCATTAGTTTTACGAACACCTGTATAAAAGAATAATACTTCATAATTATTAATACCTTTTATAAAATATTCTCCAAATGGATAATTATTAATATTTATATCTTGATAATACTCTTTGGTACTTTTCCATTCATCTTTATTAGCGATGCTTACTAAAATCATATTAACTCCTTAACTTTATTTTATCAAAAAAAGTAGGATAAACCTACTTAATTAATAAAACTCTTTAAAATATCTTGATCTTTTTCTGTGAAACTAATATATATACTCTCTGTATCAGTATAAAAAGAACCAAAATCAAATTCAAGAATTACATTATCATCAACAAATAATTGAAATAAATAACTATAACCTGGTAGATTAGTAAAAGATGGATAATTACATCTTTTCAAAGTTTGAACAATTGTTTTAATATCAGCTTCATCATGAATATCTTTATATACTTCATAATATCCTTTTTGAAAAGTTGTAGCGTAACTGTGTTCACTATCTACTCTATCAGTCATTTTAGCAATTCTAATACCATTAATTTTTTCATAATTATCATTTATTATTTTTCTAAATCTATTTACTTTATTAACTAAACAATATTCATAAACATTTTCAAAGTTTATCTTATTGTTTTTTACAATATTATATTGTTCATAAATAGTACCTTTTTCACAAAGAACAACATCATAAAAAGGAGTATCATAAATTGTTATATTTTCTAAATATGTTGTATCTCCCCTAAACATTGGAGCAGAATTATTATTTTTAACGTTAATATAATCCATTAAAAACATAATACCAAGTGTTCCTATGAAAATAATAAAAATTAATAACAATCTTTTACTATATTTCATTTTATTTGTTAATTTGGAAATACCAATTACAAAGATAATAATTCCAAAGACAGAATAAAAGCTACTCCAACTACTTTCACTAGGAAAAATCATAATAGATGACATTGAAATAAATAATCCAAAGATAACAAGTAATAACCCTATCGTATTACCATATTTATTTATCTTTTTTGTTGAATAATCAATGGTATTAACAATATTTTCTTCTAATCTTTCTTGATAATCTGCTTTCTTTATCTCTTCACCACTTAATAATTCATTAATACTTATTCCCAGTTCATCACATAATGGTTTAAATAATGATAAATCTGGCATATTTCTTCCATTTTCCCAATTACCAACTGTTTTATCAGATACATTAAGTTTCTCTGCTAATTCACTTTGTGTTAATTTCTTATCTTTTCTTTTTTTAGCAATAAATTTACCTATTCTTTCTTGATTCATAAAATCTCCTTTTCAAGATAAGTTTATAAAATTTATTATATAAGTAACAGGAAATAAATCAAGGGTTACTCAAATAGTTCTTTAATACTATTATTCGTTTTGGTTTGACTAGTTATTTTTTTATTTAAATCAGATATTTCATTATTTTGGTTTTCAATATCATTATAACGATTTCTTATTTTATTAACGAGATCTTCTACTTCATCAGATAACTCAATTATTATTTTATTTTTTATTTCTTCTTCGTGTAATTCTCCTAATAATAATTCATCTTCATAAGCTTTATCATTTAATAATACACTTGTATCTTGATATAATTCTAAATCCATTTGATATTTTAAATATTTATTTAATTCTGGAAATAAAGCTACAACATTTATTACAATAGCAACAAAAACAATAATAACTAGATCAAATGTTTTATTCTTCATAATAAACCGCCCTCTTTCCATATTGATTAAACATCTTTTCAAATATAGTACGATTATAATATTCAATCTTACCGGTATATGGATCTGATGTAATAACTTTATCACCGGTAAAGCCAATGATAACTAAACTATGTAAGCCACACATCCAACTTACTCTTCTATTTTTATTTGTTAACCAACTAATACATACTCTTGTATTCTTCATACCAACTGAGGCCCATACTTGAACGGGTTTACCAGTCTTAACAATTTTTAATATTTCATAAAGACTTGTTCCTGTTAAGTCTTTCATTCCTTTTTTATATTTGTTAGCTAGTTCAATTATTGGACCTGTATATACCCCATATCCTTTACCATTAGTTTCACGAGGATTACCAACATATTCAAGTTCAGGATCAGCTCCTCTTAACATACCATTCTCGAGATGTGGTGCAGCTCCTTTTGCTAATTTATCTACAAGATCATCGATATTAACATTTACTTTATAATATTTTAAAATCATATATAATGATACGGCTTCACAACCATTAGGATAATTTGGGAATTGATTATATGTCATAAAACCTTGAAGCATATATTTATTTTTAATTAAAGAATCATATTCTAATAACAATTCATTATATGTATTATTCTTTAATGATAATACATTTTCTTTTTCAAAATAAATATTATCTAAATGATTTTTCTCTTTAATATATTCTTCTTTTTTCGATTCTAATTCATGATAATCATATTTATCTAGATAATAATCAATTTTTTCTTTTCTCTCCATTGTTTCTTTAAGAGACTGATTAATAGTTTTTAATTTTTCATTAACTTCATCTATTTTTATTTCTAAGTTACTATAATCATAATAATCATTTAAGGAATACTTAATCATTGCTGGAACTAATAAAATTGCAAAGACAATAAAAACACTTTTAGTTAAAGATTTAGTATTTCTTCTAACTAAACACAATAAAAAGATTAATAAAATTGTTAATATAACGATTCTTATTATCATATTCTATCCTCTATTATCATTCTAACATAGGAATATTCTTAATAAAATAAAATAGAAAGTATAAAAACTTTCTATTTACTATTAATTGTAAAGTTAGATATTACTTAATTTATCACTAAAATCATTTTTTAATGGTTCACATAAATTAATAACATTTGCTTCTGGATAAAGTTTCTTTATCTTTTCCATAGCTTTATTATCTTTACCACTTGCACTATAAAGAATAAAAGTAACTTTCTTATTAGTTAAATCTAATTTCGATAATACTGTATTAATAGGAGATGATAGTCTACTATTCCAAATAGGAGAACCAATAATAACTTCATCATAACTATCAATATTATCATTAAAATCTTTTAGTTTACTCTTATAATTAATACTTGCTAAAAAGCCACCTTTTAAAAGACTACCTGCCTTACTTTTAGGCATATCTTTTTCTAATAACACTTTTCTTATATCAATACCTTTTTGCATAAGATCATTTGCAATTTTATCACCATTACCTGATAAACTATAATAAATAAAAATTTTCATTTTAACTCCTTTATATCTTCAAATAGATAAATATTTTCTTTTATATTTAATTTTTTAAATAAACCTTCTTTATAGTATTTACCACCAATATGTTTATAGAATTCATTAGTAGGATTACCAACAAGACATGCGATTATCATTTTATCAAATCCCATTTTCTTTAATTCTTTGATAGCCAAATTAACTAACATTTTACCGAAACCTTTTTTGTGATATTTTGCTAAAACATATAAAGCATATATTTCTCCCATATTAGGTTCTGTTTCACTTCTACCAAATCGTATAAAGCCACTTAATTCATTATCAATAAATAATAAATATTCATAGATATCTTTAGTAACTTTATTGTTTTCTCGGTATCTTGTTGCCATATCATCAACATTTTTATACATATTATCTAGATAATCATCTGGAACAATCCCTTTATATGTTTCATTCCATACTGTTGCTACTAATGTTGCTAAATCATGCATATCAGTATCAGTACTTTTTCTAATAATATAATCCATTATTTTTCCTCCGTTAATAACATTTTAGAACTAATAAATGATGATATTGGAATAACTAATATTGAACCAATAAAAGCAATAAATAATTCAAAAACTCTTTGAACAAAAGATGAATAATTAATAATAAATTCAATATCAGCTTCACGATGCCACATCATGAAACCTATAAAAGCACTTACAAGGGCAAAGAATAGTGTATTAATTGTTGTTGCTAAAATATCACGTCCAATATTCATCCCTGATAAAAATAATTCTTTTTGATTAAGTTTTTTATTATTAATATAAACTTCATTTAAGGCTGATGAAATGGATATTGAAGTATCAATAATAGTACCAATCGCACAAACTAAATACATACCAATAAAAAGTTTTGTCATATCATAATTTATATCATGAGAGAAACCTCCAATTGATTCAATTGACTCCATAGAAAATCCTTGGATATTAGCATTACTACCAATTAAGTATGTAATAGTAAAAATAAAGATTAAGACAACCATTATTGATCTAAAAGCAGCTTTTGTTTTTAAATTATAACCATTTAATAAAAATAATGATACAACACTAGATAAAATACATATAATTATTGAAACAATAATTGAATCAAAGCCAAGTGCCATTAAAAATAAATAGATAATTATTAAAAATAAACTTAAATAGAAAGTAAGAAAGGTTTTTAATCCTCTAACTCTTCCAACTAAGAGTAAAAGAATTAAAAAGATTATTGATAAAATCTTAATCATTTTTATCACCTCTCTTTGTTAAAATAAATGAACTAACAAGAAGTGATAGGGGTATTGCTAAAACAATACTTATACAACTACATAAAACAGTTACAAGTTCAAGTTCACCATAATAGGATATGGCATTACCAATTGTCATATTATTCTTAACAGCAAGAAATAACATTGGAATTATTGGTGTAAAACATGTATATAACATAACATTAGACATCGTACCAACAATATCTTTACCTATTTCTTTACCTGATTTTAATAATTTGGTTTTCTTGATATTTTTATTCTTAATAATTAACTCATTTAATGATGAAGATATCGTTATGGCAATATCCATAATAGCGCCTAAACCACTAAGTAAAATACTTACGAAGAAATAATTTTCATAATCAGATACTACTTCAATATATTCCATTGACCAAATATATAAATCTTTACCATATATTTTTATTATTAAATAACAAAATCCAAAAGAAATAAATAAAGAAACAATACTTGATATAATAGCAGCTAATCTCTTTTTACTTTTCTTATTGGTAATAATAAGAGATAAGACAATAAATATTATTGATACAAATAAATAGATTAACAACATATTAAATTTATTATAATATTTATTAAATATTAAAATTGTTAAAGCTGAAACAAAAATATTTATTAATAAACTTATAATCGTTTTTAAACCTTTTTTACCAGCAATAATGATAATAGAATCAACAAATAAAACTAATAAAAATACTAAATATTTATCACGTTTTACATTAACAATTGAGATATTTTCCATATCACTTGATATTTGCAACATAAGTTCCGTATTTTTATGAACTTGAATATCATAAACACCTGAAGAAGATCTTAAATTGTTTACGGTTACTCTTTTTCCTTTAAATTTACCATTTTGAATAGTACCCGTAATCTTTTGTTTATAATAATCTTCATTATGAATACTTGATTCATACTTCTCTTCTATTATTTCATCTATTTTAAGAATAGGTGTTTTATATAAGAAATAATCGTTATAAACAAAGACTATTGAAAAAATGGAAAATACTAAAAGAATAATATAAATATAATACTTTTTAAAAAATTCCATACTAACACCAAAATCATTATAACAAAAAACGATAGACTATTCTATCGTTAATTCACGTTCATATAAATGTAATAAACTACACTTAAAGAATGATAAGTATGTAAGAGATATAATGATGCCACCAATAATATCACTAGCCCAATGAACGCCAGATATTAATCTTGTAACAACAATTAATACCATTAATCCCCAAGCTGCTATATCAAATAATATTTTAAGAGTTTTATTTTTAATAAAATTTTTACTAACTAATAATGATGTACCACATAAACAAATTGCAAGAAGTGTATGGGTTGATGGATATGAAGCTTCAATAACCATATCTTTTATTACTGGTCGATAATTAATAACAACATTTTCAAAGAAAATATAAAGACCTACAAAGATAACATAAAATAGTGCTAAAACATAAAATCTTTTATCTACTTTTTTTAAACTTTTACTCTTTATTAAATTTATTAATCCCATTAGACCATATACACCAACAAAACCAAATGGTAATACTCCTGCATATTTAGATATTTTATAAAAAGTTTCATTATATGGTAATAATCCTTTTACAAACTTATTTAAAGTTGCAAAACCTACTTCAGTATTTTGAGGTCCAATTGCTTTAACATCAACATATTTAACAAGTATTGTATAAATAATTGATACTCCTAATAAAACTAAACTAATTATCATATATTTTTTCTTATTATTACTTTTCATTTTACTCTCCGTATAATAAGAATAACATTTTTTAATTCATTTATCAATTCTAAATCGCTATTTATTTAACTATTACGCCACTTTTATTTTTTTCAAATAAAGCTTCTACATTATTGAAGATAACTTCATATGGAAGTTGGTATAATTCGTTATGTTCGAAATCTATTCCATATAAATTTAATTTTTTTAAATAATAATCATAGTTAACTAAAAAGTTTTCTAATATACTATAATCATTAATATCATTAGCATATAAATAAGAAATAATAATTGATATTATTGGTAAATTTTCTACAATCTCTCTATATTTTTTTTTGACCACATTCAGTTGCCCATTTACCAAGATTAATCATTGTATATATTAAGTCACGTACTTTTTTGGGAAAATTTTCAGCATCACATTGAGAAAAATAACTATCAGCATAATAATTAATAAAAGCACTTGAAATAACCATTTCCATTGATAAGATATAAACATATAAATCTTCAACAACCATCTTCTGTGGACATAATAAAGATTTAGCTTTACCATATATTTCAATCATATCATCGTATCCACTAACAATAACTGATAAAAATTCATCTGTAATTAAATCTACATTAGGAAAATCATTTTTAAATTTCATACTAAAAATTTTTTTAATATTTTCTATATTTCCATAATGTTCATGATAAATCATAAAATCACCAGTTCTTTATTATATATAAATTCACATACATTTACAACAAATATTGAATATCTTAAAGATTAAGCTATAATATCTTTTAGGTGGTGAAATAATGATTATCACAATTGATGGTTTAGATGGCAGTGGTAAATCAACATTAGCAAGAAACTTATCAGCTTATTATGATTATGTATTTATGGATAAACCAATATCTCATTTTTATAATCAGTTTATTCCTTTAAATAAGCAAATAATTGAAAAGATGCAAGAAAATATTTCAAACATTAATTCTGATTTTTTAAATGCGTACTACTCTACTCTTAGTCTTGTTTATTTTCAAAAAACAATGAAGAATCAAAATATTATTCTAAATGGGGGTTTATTAACTTCATATTTAGAAAATGGTAATAGTAATACTAAAGAATTATATGAAACATTAATTAAACAAGGTTTACTTTTTGATTTATCAATTCTTCTTTATTGTGATCGTAATGAAAGACTTAATAGATTAAGAAAAAAAAGTAATAGTGATACTTATCTCATGAATCAATCATTAAATAATTTTAGTTATGATGAAACATTTAATTTAATCAAAGAACATCCAGATAAAAATATCTTAATAATTGATACAACACATTTATCTATGGATGAAGTATTTGAAGTTGCTAAGAATGAAATAGAAAAAATAAAAAATAATAAAGTATTAAGAAAATAAAAAGTGTTAATAAGAAATTATTAAGTGCCCTTTTAATAGCTAGTATATCACTTACACCTGATGGTGAAATAATTGTTTCATCATGGGGATCTAAATACATCATGATCGATCAAATGGTAGTAATGATGCTAAAATTGTTTTAAAAATAAAAAAATAAAGAAGAGATTAATCTTCTTTTATTTTTATAATTGTTTATATTAAGATTATTACTATAATAATGACAACAATGTTTTT
>JAEEZO010000023.1 GCA_016291895.1 Caryophanales bacterium | reverse complement strand
ATATTTACAGAATATCGTGATAATAATACATATCTTTTAGTATTTAATATTAATACATTAAAAATAGTAGAGGAGATAAAAGGCTTTTAGGCCTTTTATTAGTATATGAAAAAAGAATTAAGACAAGAATTTACTTATCTTCGTGATAATTTAGATAACCGTTATGAAAAATCTTTAATTATCAAAAGAAGAATAATGAACTTAGAAGTTTATAAAAAAAGTATTGATATTGCATTATATTATAGTATGAGAAGCGAAGTAGATACTAAAGAATTAATTAATGAAAGTTTATTACTTGGTAAGAGAATATATCTTCCTAAAATAATTAATGATAAAAAAATGAAATTTATTTTAATTAATGAAAATACGGAGTATCAAAAAAATAGTTTTGGGGTTATGGAACCTATTTCTGGTGAAGTAGGTAGTAACTTTGATTTAATGGTTATTCCTGGTCTTGCTTTTGATAAAGATAATAATCGTCTTGGATATGGAAGAGGATATTATGATAATTATTTAAAGAATATTGATACTTATAAAATAGGTATTTGTTTTCAAGAACAATTAACAACAAGTCTTCCAGTTGAAAAGAATGATATTAAGATGGATTTAATTATAACTGATGAGGTAGATGATGAAAAAAAGTTATTTATTGGGAATAATAATTAGTTTTATTTTATTTATTGCAACAACCATTATTGTTAAAATATGTGATTTATCTTTTGAAAAGAATATTTTTGATTTTTTACAAAAACTTTCTATTAGAGGGATTATGATTCTTATTACAACTTTTGGTGAATGGTTTGTCTTTGTTTTCTTTACTTTAATATGTTTATTAACTTTTAATAAAAAAACGAATATTGCAATTATTACTAATTTATTATTAGCAACGGCTCTTAATAATATATTAAAAGTAACAATTATGAGAGATCGACCAATATGGAAAACTATTGATTTACAAACATATTCATTTCCTTCTGGTCATACCATGATTAGTTTTATTTTTTATGGATTATTAATATATCTTATTAATAAAAACTATCATGGTAAGTATAAAAAATTAATTATTAGTTTATTATCAATATTAATTTTTTTAGTTGGTTTATCAAGAATTTTCCTAGGTGTTCATTATTTCACTGATGTCGTTGGAGCTTATTTCTTTGGAACAGGTTATTTATTATTATTCATATATATTGCCAAAAGGAGAAAATATGTTTAAATTAAAAATTAAATATTTAGAACCTGATAAATTAACAGAATCAAGTACCTTTAATAATTGTGAATATCTTGATGAAAGTCCGAATATTACTATTAAAGATCTTAAAATAGACGAATGTTCTTTTAAGAAAATTGATTTTACTAATGTATCTTTTTCTGATGTCGAATTTATAGATACTATTTTTGAAGATTGTATAATTGCTAATAAGAATTTTGATAATATGATTTTTACAAGATGTATTTTTAAAAATTGTAAATTAATTGGTACAACTTTTTGTGATGCAGATATTAATTATTTGCAAATAGATAGTTCAATATGTTCATATTGTAATTTTAGTGGTTCTAAAATAAAAGAATTATATATAAATGATTCTAAACTAGATGAATCTAGTTTTATTGAATGTGAATTAAATAAGATTTATTTATCTAATGTTGATTTTCATAAAAGTGAATTTAATAATACTAAACTTAATAATATTAACTTTTCTACTTGTAATATTAATAATTGTGATTTTGATACCAATAGCATTAAAGGAATGATTATTAGTCGTTTTCAAAGTGAATGTATTGTATCCCTATTAGGGATTAAGTTTGATGATTAAATTTGCATTAAAACTCAACTTGTATTATAATTTACCTTTGAGGTCGTAATGAATAAACAAAAAGAAAAAAAGAAAAAAATAAATAAAAATGATCAAGAATTAATTGATATTCTTGAAAAGAAAAGAAATTATAAAAAAGATTTTCTTATCATTGGTACTATTGTTTTTGTTATATTAATTATTATTGGATTATTTTATTTAAATCGTCTTTCTAAAGAAAAAGTAGTTCGTGATGAATTAAATAAAATTAATGAAACAGAAGAAGTTAATGATGAGATTAAAGCTAGTGGTGAATTAAAAGAAGTAGAGCGTGCTATTAAGAATTATTACAAAGATTATTTTTCTTATAAAGATATTGTTGATCAAACAAGAAGTGATGCTCTTGCTAATCTTTTAACACCTAGTTATCTAAATGAAAATCGTAAAAAGTTAAAAAATGTAAAAAAAGATTTCCAAGAAAAAAATAAAGAATTTATTGAAAATATTGATAAGATGATTGAAATGTTTGATGAAAAGAAGATTTTATCTTACTTAGATAAAAATAAAGTAAGTAATCATAATTATAATCTTTATAAAGAATTAATGATTTTACCTGAAGATAAAAAGACTTTAGAAAATATTAAAGAATTTAAAGAAAATAATCAAGAAAAACAAGACTACTTATATGAATTAATTGATATTTTAGCTAGTTCAAATAGTAGTTGGTATGTTAAAGATGATAAGTTATATATTGATAAAGAATCTACATTAAAAAAATATAATGAGTTAAGAGTTAGAATATATAACTTAGATAAGAGTAAAGAAGTATAGAAGAAGTGAATTTATAATTCACTTTTTTTATATATTATTATATAATTATAATAGGTGATAGTATGCAGAATGTATTAGATAATCTTCCTACGGCAAATGAATTTGAAGAGTTTCCTAAAGTTGAATTGCATCTTCATTTAACAGGTTCTATTTCAATTGATATGTTAACGAAATTATCAGGATTATCAAGAGAAGAAGTAGAGAATAAAGTAATTGCTAGAGGGAAGGTTAATAGTTTTGATTTTACTAATAAAACAGATTTTATTAATAATCTATTACAGACAAAAGAAAACTTATATCTTGTAAGTCGTGATTTAGTAGATCGTCTTGCTAAAGAGAATGTTATTTATGCTGAAATTAGATTAACACCAATGCTACACTTAGAAAAAGGTTTAACATATGATGAAGTAATCGAAAGTGTTTTAGCTGGATTAAATAGTAATCCTAAAGTAAAAACTAATTTAATTTTGTGTATGTTAAGAGGAGCAACGCAATATATGAATGCTGAGACTCTTAAATATACTCTTAAGTATTTAGATCATGGTGTTTGTGCTCTTGATATTCTTGGAGATGATGTTCAATATCCTCTAAGAGATTATATGAAACTATTTGAGTTAGCAGCTCTTGAGAAGATTCCATATACAATTCACGCTGGGAAAAGTCCTGAAGATTTATATAATGCATTAGTTCTTCATACTAAAAGAATTAGTAATGGTATTAAGGCAACTCTTGATATTGATTTATTAAGATTTTTGTATTATAAAAAAATACTTCTTGAATTATCACCATCAAATGATGTTATGATGAATGAGGTTGATAATATCAAAGTACATCCTATTAGTTTCTTTGAAAAAAATGATTTTAATATATGTGTTAATACTGATAGTAGAACAATTTCAAATATGAATTTATCAAAAGAATATAAATTGTTAAGTGATACATTTAATTTCACTATTGATGATTTTAAAAAGATGAATCTTAATGCTATTAATAGTTCATTTTTGTCTCAAAGTGATAAAGAAAAGTATAGTAAGTTATTTAAATAAGAAGGTGGTTTAATGATTGGTAGTGTGTATGAAGTAGATAATAGTAATGTTTATATTAAACTACTTGAGAATATTAACCAAGGTAATTTGATGAGCCAATATTTAGTAATAAGTAGTGGTAATAAACTATTAGTTGCTGAAGTTGTTAATGTAAAAAGTAATGATATGCAAGCCAAAATGATTGGTGAAATCATTAATAATGAGTTTGTATTTGGTGTTATTAATAGACCAAATATTGATTCACAAGTATATTTAATGGCTAAAGATAAAATTCCTTTAGTAATTAGTATTGTTAATTTCCAAGATGATAAAGATTTCTATTTAGGTATGAACCCTGTTCATGATATTCCAGTAGGAGTTAGTATAAATAAATTCTTTAGTCAACATTTTAGTATCTTGGGTAGTACAGGTAGTGGTAAATCATGTGGTGTTGCAAGATTAATTCAAAATCTTTTCCATAAAGATATACCACCATCAGATATGCATCTATGTATCTTTGATGCTTATGGTGAATATAATCAAGCTTTTAATAACTTAGGAAGAATTCATCCAGGTTTAAATTTTACATCTTATTCAACAAATCTAGAATTTCAAGATTCATTAATTAGAATACCTCCTTGGTTATTAGGTGTTGATGACTTAGCTTTACTTTTAGAGGCTGAAAGACCTAGTCAATTATTAATAATCGAAAAAGCTTTAAGTTTAGTTCGTTTATTTAAAAGTACTGGCGCTAATGTTGAAGCTTTTAAAAATGATATTATTGCAAGAGCTATTCTTGATGTATTATTAAGTGGAAGACCTGCAAGTCAAATAAGAGACCAAGTATTTTCTGTTCTTGCCGTATATCGAACAAATGAATTAAATCTTGATACGTTAATATATCAACCTGGATATACAAGAAATCTTAAACAATGTTTATTAATTGATAAAACAGGTAAGATTGCAGAAATGGAATTATTGATTTCTTTCTTTAATCAATTTGTTTTACCAGATACAAGAGATGTTGTAAGTGATGAATATGTTACTTATTCCTTAAGTGACTTAGATGATGCTTTTAGCTTTGCTCTTGTTTCTGAAGGTGTTTTAAAAAGTGATCATATTTATGATGAATATAATACTTTACGTGTAAGAATCCATGTTCTAGCGAATGGTGATTATCATCATTATTTTGAATATAATCAATATATAACAAGAGATAATTATATAAAAAGTTTATTAATGCCAAATGGTGTTAATTCGCAAATTGTAAACTTTAATATTAATTATGTTGATGACCGTTTTGCTAAAACATTAGTTAAAATATTCTCTAAAATGTTCTTTGATTATGAAAAAGATTTAAAGGATAGGGGAAGTTTCCCAATTCATTTACTTCTTGAAGAAGCTCATAGATATGTTCAAAACGATAATGATATTAATACATTAGGTTATAATATCTTTGATCGTATTACTAAGGAAGGTCGTAAATATGGTATTCTTTTAGGATTAATATCTCAACGTCCTTCTGAATTATCAGAAACTTGTATTTCGCAATGTTCTAATTTTATAATCTTTAGAACAATTCATTATAAAGATATTGAATATATTCAAAAGATGATTCCTAATATTACAGAAGATATTGCTAAACAATTAAAAATATTACAACCTGGTACATGTTTAGCATTTGGTAGTGCCTTTAAAGTACCAATAATGATTAGACTAGATATGCCTGATCCACCTCCATCAAGTGATTCTTGTAATATTTCATCTGAATGGTTTGGAAAATAAAAAAAAAGACTTAAAAGTCTTTTTTTTTAACCTTTTGTACAAGTATATCCTAAGTTAGATAATTCAGAGTTTAAACTATCAATAACTTTATCAACACCATATTGTGCTGCTAGACCTTGAAGTTGATCTAAGTCACATTTTGCTGTACCACCAATATGAGCACAACCAACGATTTTGTCATCAGTGTAACGAATTGTAATTGATTCACTACCTTTTTTACAACTTAACTTTTTAGTTCCTGATAAAAAGACAACAACAAGAATAACAATTAAAACGACAACCCCTATAACAATAAATAAAACTGTATTATTCTTTTTAGGAGGTTGATTGTACATTGGCATTGGGCCATTCATTGGTTGAACGGGAACTGGACCTACTGGTTGTTGTGGCATTGGTTGTTGCATTGGAACTTGGTTCATTGCAGGTTGTTGTGGCATTGGTTGATTTTGTTGTAACACTGCATTACAATATGGACACACTGCTGTTCCTGGTTGAACTGGATTTCCACAATTTGGACACATTATCTATCACCTCTATTATAAGAATAACATGATTGTTTCATAAAAAAAAGACTTATTAAAGTCTTTTTATCTTAATTTACAATCTGCGCCTTCTTTAATGTAATATTCTTTTAAAGAATCCATTATTGTACTTATATTACTTTCATTACCTAAATCTTTAACATTATTGAATCCTTCACACTCTTCTTTAGGAGTAGATAAGCAATAAAGTAGTTTACTATTGGTATATAGAACTAACACTTTTTTTGAACCTTGTGTACAATACATATGTCTTGTTGTCAAGAACAAGATAACAACACAAAGAATAGCGAAACTAATTAATGATCCTATGATTTTAAAAATCAAACTACCAATGTTAATTCCATTTTTAGGTTTTATAATTTCTGGTGGTGCTTGCTGTACATATGTGGGCATAGGTTGTTGATAATAATTTTGATCATATTGCATTTGTTGTTGATCATATTGCATTTGTTGCTGCATTTGTTGTTGCTGTTGATCATATTGTTCATACGAAACCCCTTGATCGTATTGTAAAGGTGTATTACAGAAAGGACATGTATTACTTACTGTATTAATTTGATTACCACAATTAGGACACACCATTATAATCACCTCTCTATTTTATAATATCATAGTGTAGAAATAAATCAATAAAAAAAGCGAATAATTTCGCTAATGTAATCTATGAATTAACATTTTTAATACATAGAACCAGAAAAGCATCATTAATAAAACGTATAACCATATAAGTATTGTTTCTAAAGATCCACTAGAATGGCTTCTTATAACAGCTTCAATAGAAGATGGTAAGTATCTATTAATGAATGAATTAATAGCTTTAGTTGTATTATTTCCAATAAAATTAACGATTCTTAAGAAGACGTCAATTAAGCCAAAAGCAATAATTGTATTGTCAACTCTTTTAAATACTAATGCTGCTACTATTAAAATTACAAATATAATTACGATATCCATAAATACACCTCTTTATTATATAATTTATTCTATCAAAAAAAGATTTATTCCTCAATCTTTTTTTAGAGATTTCTTTACTTTAATATTTTTTAATTATATAATTTTATTATAGGAGTTTTATATGACAAGAGAATTTAAAAGAACTTTTTTTAGTAGTAGTGTATCAGTATTATTAATAATAACTAATTTATTATGTTTAAAGTATACTAACTTTGCTAGTTTTGTACTTCCAGTTAGTTTTATTACATATCCACTTATTTCATTATGTGTAATAATGTTAGTTGATTTATATGGTAGAAAGACAGCAAAACATGCGATTATATCTGCTTTTATTTTACAGTTGTTTATTCTAATGCCTTATTTATTGGCAACTAGTTTAAGTAATCAATCTATTGTTGCCGATTTATCTATTGAAGTAAGTCGTATCTTTGAAATAAATGTTGTAAATATTATTACATCTTTAGTTTCTTTTAGTATTTTAAGTTATATTACAATTAATCTATTTGAAAACTTTAAAGAGAAAGAACAAAGAAGTATTGGTTCAATATTATGTATATTTATTTTTACTTTATTATATGGTGCGATATATTTATTAGTTACTAATTATAAATTAGATTTTGATAATATTATTAAATTACTATATACACATTTATTATCTTCTGTATTTATGACAATGATTTGTTATGGCTTATATTATGTATTAAAAGAAAATGAAGAATTCTATGAAATAGAGCGTGTAACAACGGAAGATAAATCATTAAAAGAGATCATTGATGAAGAAAAATTAAAGGCTCCAAAGAAGAAAAAAGCTCGTAAAAGACCTAATAATAAGCAAAAAAGCAGTAAAGATACCGCTAAAAAGTAAAAAAAAACGTAAAAATGTTGATTTTATTGTAAATGATATGCTAATTTATATATGTAAGCATAAACGTGCTTAGAAAATAAGGAGGAAACAAATAATGAAAAAAGTTGAATTAGTAGAAGCAATTGCTACAAAAGCTGGTTTAACTAAAGCTGATGCAGCTAGAGCATTAGATGCTACTTTAGAAGCAATTACTAAAGCTCTTAAAAAAGGAGATAGAGTACCACTAGTTGGATTCGGAACTTTCGCAGTTTCTAAGAGAAATGCTCGTGAAGCTCGTAACCCACGTACTGGTGAAACTATTAAAATTCCTGCAAGAAAGGCTGTTACTTTCAAAGCTGGAACTGCATTAAAAGATGCTGTAAATTAGTTTGTTAAATTAGAACCTTTTAAAGGTTCTTTTTGTTTACTAAATTTTATAATCATTATATAATATAGTTGGTGGTAGTATGGATAGTGTTGAAAATGTAAGAAAAAACAAGAAGAAACTTATAATATATTCAGTAATACTATTAATAGTAGGTTTGTTTTTAGGATTCTCAACTTTCTATATCTTTAGTGATAAAACAGTTGAAGAAAAAATAAAACCTTTAAGTGTTCCTACAAGTAATAATGAAGATGATAATAGTGAAGAAATTGCCGAAAGTTTATTAAATGGATATACAGCTTATTATGAAAATCTATTAGTTGATTCAGAAGAAAAAATATCTTATTCGGATAAAGAAGCTTATTATGTAGAAAATTCATTCTTTGAAATTCATGATTTGTTTACAAGTAATATAACTCTTGATGATCTTTATAATTATTATGATTATGGTGAAAATAAATTAATTAATGAAGATCCTAATAAGCCGGTTTATTTAAAACTTAATGATTCTTATTACTTTGATGGTAAGTGTGAATCAACTGGTAATAAAGTAATGTATAGTGATTTTAAATTATTAAATCGTACTAACGATACCATTGAATTAAGTTATCGTATTACAATTATGACGATTGTGGATGATACTATTATGGAAACTAATGAAGATGATGTAATGGTTCTTAAGTTAGAAAATGGTAGTTGGAAAATCAATAAAGCTAAAATAGTAGGTAGATGTGGTTTACCATATACTATTGGTTAATTGTTAATTAGACTAGTTAATACTAGTCTTTTTTGATATAATGAGTAAGTAGGTGATAAAAAAATGTTTAATAATCAAGAATTTATTCCAGTACTTATTGGAGCTGATATTGGTACATATAGTATTGCTAGAAGTTTTCATGAAAAGTATGGTGTTATAAGTAAAATATTTAGTCAAGAAATATTAGGAGCTACTAATAACTCTAGTATTATTGACCAAACAACAATAAAAGATTTAAATGGTGAAAAATTAGTAGATAAATTAAAAGAATTTGCTAAAGAATATAAAGATAAGAAGAAAATATTACTTGCTTGTTCTGAATGGTACGTAGATATTATCGTTTTATATAAAAAAGAATTAAGTAAAGATTATATTGTTCCTTATGTTGATAAAGATATCTTAGATAGTATTGTTCGTAAAGATAATTTCTATAAAATGTGTGATAAATTAAAAATGGATTATCCAGAAACAATTGTTGTTACTAAAGATAATTATGAAAAAGTAGAAATTCCTTGGGACTATCCAATAATTGCAAAAAATAGTGATAAGAATACATGGCACTATGCTGAATTCCCTGGTAAAAAGAAAATCTTTAGAATCAAAGATGAAGATGAATTATATGAAGTCCTTACTAATGTATATCATTCAAGTTATGAAGATACTTTTTGTCTTCAAAAAATGGTTCCAGGTGAAGACTATAATATGCGAGTATTAACTTGTTATTGTAATAAAAATCATGAGGTTGTCTTTGCATCTCTTGGTCAACCAATTTTAGAAGAGAAGACACCAGGAGCTATTGGTAATTATGTAGCAATAATAACAAGACCTATGGAAAGAGAAATTCTAGAACAAGCTAAGAAATTCTTAAAAGAATGTAAATATATAGGTTATGCTAACTTTGATATTAAATATGATAGTAGTGATGGTAAATATAAATATTTTGAGATTAATGTTCGTTTAGGAAGAAGTAACTTCTATATGACAGCAAGTGGCGCTAATTACACGGAATGTCTTGTTAATGAATATATTTATGGTAAAGATTTAAAGAAAATTGATTTGCCTTATAATCCTTGGGTATATTCAATCGTACCAGATCATGTTATTAAGAAATATATTTCTAATAAAGATATTGTTCGTGAATATTTAGCATTAAAGAAAGAAAAGAAATGTACACATCCTTTGTATTATAAAAAAGATATGAATTTAAAAAGATGGATTTATATTAAAGAAGCTTATTATAATCAAATTAGAAAATTTAAAAAATATTTTTAGGAGGAAGAATGAAAGTTGGTGTATTAGGGGGCTTAGGGCCAAAAGCCACAGCAGATTTTATCGATTTAGTTATTGATAATACGGATGTTTCTTGTGATCAAGAGCATGTTGATATGTTAATATCTAATCATGCAACAATTCCTGATAGAACAGCATATATTTTAGATAATAGTAAAGATAATCCTATACCATATTTAATAAAAGATGCTAAAATGTTAGAAAATTGTGGTTGTAACTTTTTAGTTATGCCATGTAATACTAGTCATTTTATGTATGATGAAATTAAAAATAGTGTTAGTATTCCTTTAGTTAATATGCCTTATGAAGTATCACAAATTGTTAATAATAATCCAAGAATAAAGAAAGTTGGTATTATGGCTACTAAAGGAACTTTATTTGCTAAAATATATGAAAGATATTTAGAAAAAGAAATATATTATCCAGAAGATAATGTTAATGATGAAGTAATGGATTTAATATATAATAAAGTAAAAAAAGGAATTAGTGTTTCCAAAAAAGATTTTTATAATGTTGCTAATAAATATTTCTTAGCAGGTTGTGATATTGTTATTACAGCTTGTACGGAATTATCAGTTATTGTTCGTGATAATGATTTATATAGTGACAATCGTATTATTGATTCACTTAAAGTACTTGCAGATAAAACAATTATCGATGCAGGTAAAAAATTAAAATAGGAGATAATTATGACTTATGAAGATATGAAAAAAAGAGCAGAAATGATTTTCAATGCTGTAAATAGTTTTAAAATTGATAAGTATACTATGGAAGATGTTGATAGAGTTATGCCCTTTATTGTTGAGAGAGTTCGTAACTTTGAAGCATATGATGATGCCCTAAGAGAAGTATGTTATAAAAATGGTTGTGATATAGAGTCATTTTCACATCAAGAAGGTGCTGTAAGAAGTATTGTAGAAAAAGAAAAAAATGTTCTAATATGTTTCTCTGGACCAGATGCAGTAATACCAAGAAGAAGATAGTTTACTATCTTTTTTTGCTTTTATAGTCATATTTTGTTATAATATCTAGCAAGAGGTGCAAGATGTATAAAAAACTCTCAATTATTTGTTTACTCTTAGGAGTTATATCTATTACTTATTTTATATATCAAAGCTTTAATTACAAAGTAGATGTTAAAATTATTGTTAATGGGAAATTAGATACGGTATTGGAAGCGAGAAGAGGAATGTTAGAAGAATTACCCGAAGCTCCTGATATTGATGGATATACTTTTAATCATTGGGAATACAATGGTAAAGAATATGACTTAGAAACAAAGTTAGATGATGAAGCTGAAATTGTAGGTGTTTATGATAAAGATATTGTTTATTATAAAGTAACTTTTAAATACGAAAATGGTAAGAAAGAAGAAGTTATTACTGTTGAAGAAAATAAACTTGTTACGAAACCTAAAGATCCTACAAAAAGTGGTTATACTTTTAAAGGATGGTATCTAGATGATAAAAAGTATGATTTTAAAAGTGAAGTTACTAGTGATATAACTCTTGTTGCTAAATATAATAAGAAAAAGGTTGCTAAAAAGACGACAACTCCAAAATATAGTGCAAGTACTAACCAAAAGAAAGTATGCCAAGCGCTAAAAGCCAATGGATTTAGTAATACTGCAACGGCTGCTGTTATGGCAAATGTTTATTATGAAACTAGATTTAATCCTAATGAATATGGTTGTGGTGGTAAATGTTATGGAATTATTCAATGGTATAAAGGAAGATTTACTAAATTAAAAAACTATTGTGGTAGTAGTTATACAACAGCTGAATGCCAAGTTAAATTTTTAAAGAATGAACTTTCTAAAAGTTATTCTAAAGCATATAACACATTAAAGAGTAATCAAGATGTTGTTACGATGACTAATAATTTCTGCAGACAATATGTAATTCCCGCTAATGCTAGTAAAACTTGTCAGACGAGAGCTAATAATATGGCTAAGACAATGTACAATTATGCATCAAATAATTGTCAATAATAATGTAAAGTAAAAAAAAAGAATTATAAGATAGTTCTTTTTTTTGTTTTTTGCTTTATAATTATATTAGAAAGAATATAAGAGGTATAATATGACAGAAGAACAATTAAAATATCAAGGTAAAGTTAGATTAATTGCAGCAGGTGTTTTAATAGCTGGTTTATTACTAATTCTATTATGGTCAGTTAAGAAGAATGAAACACCTAAGAAACCAGCTAATAGTGGTAATAATTTATCAATCACTTATTCTGGTGGCAATTATGAATATAAATGTAAAAATGCTAATTGTGCATTATCTAGTCAAGCGGGAATATTTGCGTTAGTAAATGATGGTGGTTATCATTTAATTAATTTATCAACAAAGACAGATAAAGAAGTTAAATTACCTACAGTTGCTAAAAACTATATGCTTGCTGGTGAAGAATTCTATGGCTTAGTATATACAAAAGGCGAATCTAATTTTGCATCATTCTATGAAGCAAGTAAAGACCGTAGTTTATTTGATGATGAACTTAGTTTTGAAGCAATGGATAAAGAAAGTGTAAGAGAAGCTTTAATTCGTCTATATCCAAGAGGTTATTTCTATGTTATTAAAGAATCTTCAGGACAAATATTTGATATAAATAATAACAGTGTAGTTGCTGAAAACGTAGTTGGATGTGTAGTAGATAATACTGATGTATATATTGTTAATGACAAAGGAGTTTTATCTATTGAACAAGATAACTCATTATTAGAACATTTAAATAGTGTTAAAAAAGTTTATCCAGCAATGTATGATCATAAGTTTGTTGTTTTAGATAATGATGGTAATTTAAAATTAGCTGCTATTACTGGAGAAATTGGTGATACTATCCTTGAAACAAATAATCGTAATGTACAATCAGTAGTAATTACTAATACAGTATTAAAAGTTGTTGTTGAAGACGTTGATTATGCAACAAACCAAAAAGTATACAATTATGAATATGACTTTACAACAAAACAATTAAAGACGATTGAATAAAAAAGTGTTATAAAACACTTTTTTTGTTATACTAATTTTGGTGATTTATATGGAATTACGTAATTATAATAAAAATGATGCTGATGATATTATTAAATGGATAGATAATGAAAGAGAACTAAGATTATGGAGTATGGATCGTTATAAAGATTATCCAGTAACTAGTGATGATATTAATAAAAATTATCAAGATTGTATGATCGATAATAATTTTTATCCTTTTACTTTAGTAGATGATGGTAAAGTAGTAGGGCATTTAATTATGAGACATCCTGATAATAATCAAGATGTAATAAGACTTGGTTTTATCATCGTTGATAAAAGTATAAGAGGTAAAGGTTATGGAAAAGCTTTAATTAACGAAGCTATTAATTATGCCATTAATAACTTTCATCCTAAAGAGATTAATCTAGGAGTATTTACAATTAATGATGGAGCTTATCATTGTTATCAAAAAGTAGGTTTTGAAACTATTAGAATTGATAAAGATGTATATACTTTTTATGATGAACATTGGGATTGTGCCGAAATGATATATAAATTAAAAAAAGACTAGTAATAGTCTTTTTCTTTTTATTGGCTGTCCCAGTTAGATTCGAACTAACGCTCATGGAGTCAGAGTCCACTGCCTTACCACTTGGCTATGGGACAAATACATAGATTATTATACATTAAAAATGTATAAAAAAAACAATTTAACATAAAATTAGCAATCTCTATTGACAAGTGCTAAAATTAGGACTATAGTTGTAATTGTAATGAGAAACAAGAGAGGTAAACATAATGAAAAAGAAAGAATTTAAAACAGAATCAAAGAAGATTCTTGATATGATGATTAATTCCATATATACGAATGAAGAGATATTCTTAAGAGAATTAATATCAAATGGTAGTGATGCCCTAGATAAGTTATATTACAGGTCACTAACTGATAAAAAATTAAAAATTAAAAAAGATGATTTAAAAATCAAAGTAAGTTTTGATAAAGATAATCGTACAATTACTATTTTTGATAATGGTATTGGTATGACAAAAGAAGAATTAGAAACAAACTTAGGTACGATTGCTAAAAGTGGTAGTGAGTTATTTAAGCTTGAGAATGAGAAAAAAGAAAATATTGATATCATTGGTCAATTTGGTGTTGGTTTCTATTCAAGCTTTATGGTTTCTAAAAAAGTAGAAGTAATATCACGTAGTATTGATAGTGATGAAACTTATCTTTGGACTTCTGAAGGTGTTGATGGTTACACTATTGAAAAGAGTGAACTTGATACTAATGGTACAAAGATTACATTATATTTAAAAGATGATAATGATAATCATAAATATAGTGAATATTTAGATGAATATAATTTAAGAAGAATTATTACTAAGTATTCTGATTATATTACATATCCAATAGTTATGGACTTAATGGTTGGTGAAAAAGGTAAAGAAAAATTAGAAGAGACAACTGTTAATAGTATGGTTCCAATTTGGAAAAAAGATAAAAAAGATGTTAAAGATGAAGATTATGATAACTTCTATACTGACAGGTTCTATGATTATGAAAAACCTGCTAAGGTTATTAAAAGTAAAGTAGAAGGTTTATGTAGTTATGATGCTTTATTATTTATTCCAAGTCATGCTCCAATGGATTATTACACTAAAGATTTTGAAAAAGGCTTAGAGTTATATTCTAAAGGAGTATTAATCACTGATAAATGTAGTGAACTACTACCTGATTACTTTAGTTTCGTAAAAGGTATTGTTGATTCTGAAGATATTGATCTTAATATATCAAGAGAAACTATGCAACAAAATCATCAAGTTAAAAATATCGCTAGAAGTATTGAATCAAAGATTAAAAAAGAATTAATAGAACTTCAAAAAGAAGATCGTGAAACTTATGAAAAATTCTTTGAAGCTTTTGGTTCACAAATTAAATATGGTATTTATTCTAGTTATGGAAATAATAAAGAATTATTACAAGATTTGTTACTATTCTATTCAAGCAAAGATGATAAATTAACAACACTCGCTGAATATCATAGTAGATTGTCTAGCGATGAAACAAAGATTTATTATGCAAGTGGAGAATCAATTGCTAAGATTAAGAATATGCCACAAGTTGAAAATATGATTGAAGCTGGTCATGAAGTTTTATTCTTAACGGATTACTTAGATGAGTTTACATTAAAAGCAATGACAAGATTTGAAGGACATGACTTTGTAAATGTTCTTGATGAAAAAACAGATGATAAAGAAACTGATGAAGTTAAGAAGATAAATGATGATAATAAAGATTTATTAAAAGTTATGAAAGAGGCTTTAGATATTTCTAATATCAAATTTAGTGATAAATTAAAGAATCATCCAGTAGCATTAGTATCTGAAGGTGAAGTATCTATTGAAATGGAAAAAGCCTTTAAAGCAATGCCAAATGGAGAAATGATTAAAGCAAATAAAGT
>JAEEZO010000022.1 GCA_016291895.1 Caryophanales bacterium | reverse complement strand
TAAGGCACATAAAACTTTCTTATTACCTATTTTATTTTTTAATTCATCAATCTTATTTTTTGTAAAAGTATTCATCTTCCAAGATTTTTTACATTTACAAACTTTTTTTATGAAATTATCAATTATTATTAAACCATTTTCAGTTTGATTAACTTCGGGATGAAATTGAACTCCATAAAATCCTTCACTAATGTTTTCCATAGATGCTATTTTACAAGTATTGGTACTAGCTATCTTTTTAAAGCCACTAGGTAGTTTTGATACATAATCAGTATGACTCATTAGACAAACATTTGTTTTATTAAGTGAAGAAAATAGAGTACTATTATTATCAATCTTTACTTTCATCTCTCCATATTCTCGAGTTTCAGCTCTATCTACTTTGCCTCCTAAAGTATAAGCCATAAATTGCATACCATAACATATTCCTAAAATAGGTATACCTAGTTCAAATATTTCTTTATCACATTTAGGAGAATCTTTTTCATATATACTACTTGGTCCTCCTGTAAAAATTATTCCTTTGGGATTAATCTTTTTTATTTCATCAATAGAAGTACTAAATGGTTTAATCATTGAATAGACATTAAGTTCTCTAACACGTCTTGCAATTAATTGATTATATTGTCCACCAAAATCTAATATTAATATTACTTCTTCCATTATTCAACTTCCTTTTGAATTACATCATGAGCAGAACCTTCTCTAATACTAATACTAGATACTAAAGTAAATCTTGCTTTTTTATGTAATTCAGGAATCGTAATTGAACCACAATTACACATTGTTGATTTAATCTTTTCAATAGTAACCATTAAGTTTTCTTTAAGGCTACCTGCATATGGAATATAAGAATCAACTCCTTCTTCAAAAGTTAATTTATTCTTATTTCCTCCAAGATCATATCTTTGCCAATTACGGGCTCTATTACTTCCTTCACCCCAATATTCTTTATAGAATGAACCATTCTTTTTAACAATTTTTGTTGGACTTTCATCAAATCTCGCGAAGTATCTTCCCATCATTACAAAATCTGCTCCCATAGCAAGGGCAAGTGTAATATGATAGTCATGAACAATTCCACCATCTGAACAAACTGGTATATAAACACCTGTTTCTTTAAAGTATTTATCACGTTCTTCACAAACTTCCATTAAAGCACTAGCTTGTCCACGACCAATTCCTTTAGTTTCTCTTGTAATACAAATAGAACCTCCACCAACACCAACTTTAATAAAGTCAGCTCCAGCATCAGCTAAATATCTAAATCCTTCTTTATCAACAACATTTCCAGCACCGATTTTAACACTATCTCCATATTTCTTACGAACAAATTCAATTGTTTCTTTTTGCCAAATAGAATATCCATCTGATGAATCGATACAAAGAACATCGACTCCTGCTTTTATTAAAGCTGGGATTCTTTCTTTATAATCTCTTGTGTTAATTCCGGCTCCAACAATATAACGTTTTTCATCATCTAGAAGAGAGTTTGCATTATTCTTATGATCATCATAATCTTTTCTAAATACTAAATATTTTAAATTATCTTTTTTATCAACAATTGGTAAACAACTTATTTTATGTTCCCAAATTAAATCATTAGCTTCTGATAAAGTTATTCCTTCACATCCTACAACTAAGTCTTCTCTTTTCGTCATAAACTTTCCAATTGGATCATCGAGATTATCACGAGAAATTCGATAATCTTTGTCGGTAACCATTCCTAATAATTTACCATTATCAGTTCCATCTTTTGTTATCATAACAGTAGAATGTCCTGTCTTTTCCGTTAACTCTAATACTTCTCTTAAAGTAGTATCTACTTTAACATTAGAATCACTTACAACAAAACCGGCTTTATTCTTTTTAACAACAGAAACCATTTGAGCTTGATCTTCTATTGTTTGTGAGCCATAGATGAAAGCTACTCCTCCTTCTCTTGCTAGAGCAATTCCCATTCTATCTCCTGAAACTGATTGCATGATTGCTGATACAAAGGGGACATTAAGTTTGATTTTAGGTTCTTCTCCTTTCTTAAATTTAACAAGTGGTGATGATAAATTGACATTTTCGGGTATACAATCTTTTGTGGTTAAATTAGGTAGCAATAAAAATTCGCTAAAAGTTCTTGAAATATCTGGTAATACTTTGGCCATATTATCCTCCTTATAAAATAATTTACCTTATTATATAGTTATTATTTTCGTTTTACAAGCATTATTAAAAAAATACTACTAATTTTTCTAATTAGTAGTATTTATTTTATTTATAAACAATATCTTTATTAACTTGAGGATATAAATATTTATCCTTTTTGTAATAGTAAGCCCATTCACGATCACCATATGAAAAGTGCCACCATTCGCCATCATAAGGAGCAAATCCTTCTTGCATCATTATCTTTCTTAAAAGCATTCTATTTTCTTTTGCATTATTACTAATATTAGAATAATAAGTATAACTTTTACAATCATCATAATCATGAACATCTGTTCCAAAATCAATTATACGATTATTTTTCATATCATAAATTACGACATCCACTGCTCCTCCTGTAGGGTGACCAGATACCGTTGGAACCGCAATCTTTTCATGAACAAATTCATATAAGTCCATTTCATTGGAAAACTTATCTTTGTATTTTTCGATTTCTTTATTGAAATAATTAATTTGTTTTTCCATACTACGATAACCATAAACAACCATTAATTGATAATTTTGATTAATTTCTTTTAATAAATTATCAACTTTCATTAACATGTCTAATACCTTTTTACGTATATAAATATTATTAGAATATTCTTTTTCATTTAATGATGTTACATATCTTCCAATAACTTTATTACCTTCTTCGGGTATTATTACAAATGGTTCATTACTAGTTTTTAAATTCATTTCTTTAACGGTTATTAAATCTTGATATTTTACAAAATTCTCATTCATTATTACACCTCCCATTCAATAACTTTTCCCATTATTCTTGCATTAATGATTTCCTTATTACTAATCATTGTTTCAACATTAATAATTTCCTTTGTTGGCTGAATTACATCTAATTTAACACTTTTATTATTTTTATAACTCATATAAAGACCAACTGCAACTGTTCCTGATCCACAAGCAGTTTCATAAAATAATGTATTAATATCTTTAACAAAGACAATTGGTGTTAATTCTATTTTATTTTCTAAACAATTGATATACATTACTCCAGAAGCAGGTTCATCTAATAAATTATACTTTTTTAAAATATTATATGAATAATTCTTTAACTCTTCTTTATTATACTTATTATTAATATTTTTGTCTTCTATAACAACATGAGTTATTCCTTGAAGTTTAATAATCGCTTCTTTTTTATTTAATTCTTTAATTGAATTAATGAATAAACCTTTAATTATAGGCATATCAACCCATACATTATTATCTTTATCAATACCTGCATTTAATATATTTTTAACACCTGATACTTTAATTTTTATTTTTCCCTTTTTTCCTTTTAAATAATAATAAACAGCTGATCTTGTAGCATTGCCACAAAATTCTCCTCCTGCCATTAATAATTCAGGATTATTAATATCATCATTAATAAATCCTACTTGTTCAATAAAACTATATAATCCCATAATTTCATCATTTATCATTCTTCTTTTCTCTATATCTCTTTTCATCGAGAGAACCAACGCTGTTGGATTACCAGATGGAATATATATTTTATAATTATATTTTTCCATTTCTATCTCCTCTTTTTATGTACTAAAAAAGACTATATAGTTGTCTATATAGTCCTTGATTTATATATAGACAACAAGCACTACGAAAAGCACTTGTTGTCGTCTTTTTTTATTTTAATGCCGACAAGACAAGTGCAAGATATTATGATGTAGAGTATTATACTTAAAATTCTTCATAATTCTCACCTCTTACCAAGAAAATAGCATATTTTATTTTACATGTCAAATAAAACAACATAATAAAAAACTAGATTTCTCTAGTTTTTATTATTTCATTCTCTTAATTTTAACAAGTTCTGGATAGAAATTACGATTAGTAATCTCACTAAAACTATTAACAATTATTCCATTAGCAAGAACAGCTTTAGCTGGTTTTTTATCAGTATGATTAATAATAACACTTGATACATTAACACTCTTTGGTGCAACATCGTTAGAACTATTACCAATCATAATGTTAATAGAATCTTGATTAACATTAACACCATTTAAGAGATCTTCCCAACCTTTTACAGAACTTTTTGCATAATAGTCATCAATTGTACATACTTCACTAAAATAAGGCATAAAACCATGACTTTCTAATTTAGCATCTTGTACCTTTTTAAACCAGTTTGAATACAACATAATATTACAATTTTCACTTTTTAAATATTCTAATAATTCTTTAGAACCATTAAATGACTCTAAATTAACAGAACTTTCAATATCATATTTTATATAATTAGTTACAAAATGTTTATATTCTTTAAAAGATTTACCTGGGAATAAATTCATATCTTCTAAATAATTAGCGAAGTTATCAATTGTTCCATAAGCTTTATATTTTTTGCATATACCTAAAAATTGTACTAAGTAGCCACCTTGTCTTGCAAATAACTCATAAGCAGCTGGAATCTCTTCCTCTTTTAAGATACCATCAACCGCTTTATAGAAAGTTAAATAAGCCGTATCATAATCTTTATCTTTTATTAATGTACCATCTAAATCTACAAAACAATTCATCTTTGGTAAATCTAAATTGATCATTGGAGCCTTTGTAATTGGATGATTATTTATAACTTTATAACATTCATCAATATAATATGTTAGGTCTATATCATGAATAGAAGGTAGATTCTTATCAGATAATTCAAAATGATAATATCCATCTTTGACACTTCTTCCTCGTTTTGTTTTATATTCTTCAAAATTACCTTTAGGATTTTTAACATAAAATGGATTTTTAATAACTTCTTGTCTTACTGCAAATAATCTACTTGTTGATCTATCGTATAAGAAATATTCATCGTTAATATTAACATATTTAGCTCTTTCATTTTTCTTTTGTTTTTTAACAATTTGGAATGATTCTAAGTTTCCTTCATTTCTTAGTTTTCTTAAAGTCATACTAACAGGAGTACCCTTTAAATAATATTCTCTTAAAGCTAGTTCAACGGCACTTATTCCACTACAATATAATGGATTAGTTTGAAAAGCACCGAAAACCCCTAAATGTTTTTGTTTACCATCTTCAAATTCCATAACATAATTCTTTGTATCAAAATGAACTATTTTTTTAATAACATCAACATCACAAGATAATGATAATAATTCTTCTAATTTCTTAACTTCATTTTTAATATTATTAATCATATTTCTTGGACATTTAACAATAAGACCATCTGTATTACATTCAATTAATTCTGTTTTAAATCCTTCAATATTTTTATAAAGTAACATCATTGTCATAATACCACTCATTGTAAGTGATAAACCAATATTTTTACCATCTTTAGTAGCTACTCTATTTAAATAATCAAGTCCTGAATTTAACATATATTTATAATATAATTGTTCTACTTGTTTTTGTGTTTTTAAAGATATTCTTAAATCTTTAATCTCTGAATATCTCTCTGGATTTTTACTAACTCCATCTAGCCAATTATTATTAATTAAAATATTAGGACCAAAACTATTAAAATCGATATATAAGTAGGCATATGGACTTTTCGTATTAGTATCAATTAAACTATCTTCCATACTACCAAGAATACCTTGTTCATTAAAATTAACTAAACAATCTCCAATTTTGATTTGTATTTTTTCAGATTCATTGTGACTATAATACTTTTTTAATGTTTCTAATAATTCATTAAGAAAAGGATCATTTTTCTTTTTTAAAGCTTGTTCTAATTTTTTATCTAAAGATATTCTTCTACTTCTTGTTTCATTTTTTATATTAAGACCTAAAATAGTTCTCATAATATCACCATAAGAATAGTGATATGTCTCTTTACCCAAATGATATTTATTAATAACATCAACTTTCCATTTTAAGAAGTTTTTTCTTTCATTCATTTTATAAAAGTTTTTAATTATTTGCACATCTGCAACTAATTGTTTTTTGATATCTTCAAGTGATAAAGCATAATTATAAGATAGCGCATTACCATTATTATCCCATAAAGTACTAACCATATTGTTGTAGTCAATTAAACTATTTCTTACAATACCTTGACTAACATCTAAGGTAATTGGTAAATACTTTGTGATATCATCATCATTAACTTCACCTGTTAAATTACTATTCTTAACTAAAGATGTTAATAAAATATCATCATTTGTATAATTATTAGCTCCAATAAGAATTGAATCTTTTTGATCTTCTAAAAAATATTTAAGTAATGTAGGATCATCTTTAATAATTATAGATTCATTAGTTTTATTATCTAAAAAGACAACTACCCAATGATTATTAAACTTCCTTAGTTTATAAAATATTATATTATCCATAAAATCCCCTTTTTTAAAAACTTTCATATTATATCATAAATTCTTTAAAAAAACAACTCTAAGGGTAAGCAAAAAGAAGATTTGCATCTTCTTTATTCTTTTTCATTGCAATTACAATTTTCATCTGTACATGTACATTCTTTTCCTTCTTGACATCCACAAGTGCAATCAGGACCACAAGTACATTCTTTCTTCTCTTCCATTTTTTTACCTCCTAACCATTTTTTATAATAATCTTCTCATTCCAAAAAATATTTATCAGTTAATAATGAACCATGAGTTCTTTTTAATAATTCCATTTCATCATACTCTTCTAAATTATATGATTTTAAAATATCTTTAATATTAGGATGATCAATACTTGGAATACGATTTCTAAAAAAGGAAAATAGTTTTTCACTTTTAATAATATCTTTTGTTAAATCCATACTTCCAATACCAAAACATCCATGATTCATGGCTTCTAATAAACCTTCATTATTCTTTTCAAAATAATAATAATTATCTTTTTTATAAAGAGTGCCTAATAAATATTTGTTACCATCTTTATCTTCCCATTTTAACTCCATTTATAGCCTCCATTATATAAGTATTTCGATATGCATCTAGTACTTCAATAAATCTTTTATCTAAGAAATGAATATAACTATCTTCTCTTTCTTTAAAGAAAGATAAATTCGTTCTTTCATAAACATTATTAAGAATATTTTTAGGTGCATTATGATTTAATAATTTCTTTACAAAGTTATCTAAAAATTCTTTAAAGCCAGGGATATCTTTAAATTCTTTTATTATTGAGGTAATCGTTGATGGATTACCATTAATATCTTTTATTTGGTCTATATTATTACTTTTCATTAATTCAGTAGATATATTAAAACTAACATCTAAGTCAAAAGCAGGTGCAATTTCAATAGATGGAATACCATTTTCATTATGAGTTAGGATAATACCTGTATTACCATAATTAGCATCCATTGGTCCTACTAATAATTTCATAAAAGATTGAATACAATATTGTAATTGAACTTTATTAATCATATTTTGAAAATCATTATCATTCATTATTCCCTTATAACGTTTTGTAAGACTATTAATTATGATATTTAATCGATTAGAATGTGTATCTATAGTATTTTCTCTTTCTTCATCATCTAAATCACGAAGATGAATTAATTCTTGATTACTTTCAAGAAAACTTGGTGTAATAATACTGTTATAAGGTATGGCATTTGTTTTTACTAAATAATAACTTGCAACAGGTTCTGAAAAGTAATTAAAGACACTTTCAACTAATAAAGAATTATAATCAACTTCCATAGATGTTTCGCGTGATACTGGAAGGGTTCTTGACTTCATTGATTTTTTTGATAAATAGATTTTATGATCAGTACCTAAATATGACTCTTGCATATATAAACCATTAACTCTTCTTCCATTTAAATAACGATAATCATGATAAATATGATATCCATTACATACTACTAAATAGTCATCACTTAATTCATGAATTTTTCCATCTTTACTTGGAAAAGTAAAACTTGGTCTTTTTATATTAGGATAATTTTCAATAAAAGAAATAAAATTATCTACTTTATTAGGAAATTCACTTGTACTTCTATTAGCTAGAAATAACCAAATATAATCTTTTATATTCTTGATAATATCTTCTTCACTTTGATTTAAATCACAAATATTAATAATACTATTAATCTTCTTAAAATCATCTAAATGAATTATTTTCTTTATTCTTTTTAATTGATCTTTAGATAATTCTTCTCTACAAGTAAACATCATATCTCCTTACTAATATTATAACATAATAAAAAC
>JAEEZO010000021.1 GCA_016291895.1 Caryophanales bacterium | reverse complement strand
TTTAGAGACGGCGAAAGCCCATACATAAATGTATAGGCTTAAACCAATTTACATAAAATTATTTTAATTCGATAGTAGCTCCAGCTTCTTCGAACTTAGCTTTTAATTCATTAGCTTCATCAGTAGATACATTTTCTTTAATAACCTTGATAACGTTAACTTTTGCAGCACCAGCGTTAACTAATGTTACAGTAACTGCACTTGGAGCAGCATCAGCACTAGCATCACTACCACCAGCAACTGGAGCAGCAACAGCTACAGCACTTGGATCTACACCAAATTCTTCTTTCATTGCATCAACTAATTCTTTAATTTCTAATAAACTCATTTCTTTTAATGAACTAATAAATTCATCTCTTGTTAATTTTGCCATTTTAAATTCCTCCTCTAATTAATTTTCTTCTTTTTGTTTAGCATATAAATCTAAGCAGATTGATAAATCTCTTGCGATACCAATCATACCACCAGCAAGCATTGTAAGTAATCCTTCTCTTGAAGGAATAGTTGCAAGGGCAGCTAACTTATTCTTATCAGTTACTTCCTTATCAACGATACCTACCTTTAATTCTACAGCTGGATGATTTTTAGCAAATTCTGATAAAACTTTAATTGGTGCAATTTCATCTTTTGCATAAGCAAGAGCACTTGGACCAAATAAATCTTCATCAAATTTAATGTTTAATTCGTTTAAAGCACGTGTTACTAATGTATTCTTATAAATCTTATAATCAGCACCGTTATCTTTTAAACTTCTTCTTAATTCCTTAGCTTCAGCATCAGTTAATCCACGATAATCAAAAAATACAACGCCACCAGCATTATCAATTCTATCTTTGATTTCATTAATTACTTCTTGCTTCTTAGCTAAGATATTTGCATTTGCCATAATCTCTCCTTTCACTATATTTAAAGGTACCATTTAAAAAGTCCTCACAAGACGTGAGGACTCCTAAAAACTTATATTTTTTTAAGTCCTCGGTAGGATTTATTTTTATACCTACTGTCTATGGCACCAACAAACATTAGTTATTATAACATACAATTATTATTTGTCAAATGAATTAACTGCGATTTTAATTCCAGGACCCATTGTAGATGATATAGCAATACTTTTTACGAAGTCACCTTTAACTGTTGATGGTTTTTGTTTTAAAATTGTTCCAACAAAAGCATCTAAGTTTTCAAGTAATTGTTCTTCAGTAAAGCTTGCTTTACCAATAATACTATGGATAATTCCAAAAGAATCACAACGATATTCAACACGTCCTGCTTTAACATCAGCTACAGCCTTAGCTGTATCCATTGTAACAGTACCTGTCTTAGGGTTTGGCATTAATCCCTTAGGACCTAATACTCTACCTAATTTTCCAAGTAAAGGCATTGTTTCAGGTGTTGCAATTAAAACATCGAATTCAAACCAATTCTCTTTTTCAATTTTTTCAAGTAGATCTACATCACCAACATAATCAGCACCAGCTTCTTGTGCAGCTTTTGCAGCATCACCTTTAGCAATTACTAATACTCTTTTTGTTTTACCTGTTCCAGCTGGTAATAAAATTGCTCCTCTTAATTGTTGATCAGCTTTTTTAGTATCAACATTTAAGTTCATAGCAAGTTCAATAGTAGCATCAAACTTACTTACTGAAGTTTCTTTTACTAACTTAACAGCTTCTTCTCTAGTATATAACTTTCCTTTTTCAATTTTACTTGATAATTCGTTATATCTTTTTCCTCTTTTTCCCATTTTTCCTCCTTGTGGTATAGCGGAAATTATTTTTTTGATAAGTGTCTTTCCTTCCACATAGTAAATCTATGTTTTTATTTATTTAATTTCAATTCCCATGTTTTTAGCAGTTCCTGCAACAATTTTCATTGCAGATTCTACATCATAGGCATTTAAATCTGGTAATTTTGTTTCAGCAATTTCACGTAATTGAGTTTCTGTAATTGAACCAACTATTTCACTCTTACCTTTAGCTGAACCTTTATTAATCTTTGCATATTTCTTTAATAAGAAACCTGTTGGTGGAGTTTTAATGATAAAATCAAATGTTCTATCTTCGTATACAGTAATTTCTACTGGAATACGATCTCCCATCTTATCTCTTGTTGCTTCATTATATTTTGTACAAAATTCTTGTAAATTGATACCTGCAGGACCTAATACAGTACCAACTGGTGGAGCTGGATTTGCTTTACCTGCTTCAATATCAAGTTTAATCTTTTTTACAACTTCCTTTGCCACGAAAAACACCTCCTATTTAATATTTTGTTTTCGCGAGTGGTCACGAAATATTTCACTTATCTTTTTTCTCCCACTAAATCTATATATAAATCAATATAGCGTCTATGATAATAACATTATTTTTATTAAAAATCAATACTATATTGTTTATATTTTAATTAAGCACGGTCAATTTGTTTTAATTCTACTTCAATACTTGTTTCTTGACCGAATAAGTCAACAAGTGCATTAACAATCTTATTTTCTAAGTCTATTGATTCAATAGTTCCAGTCATACCTACGAATGGACCATCAATAATCTTAATTTTATCTCCTTCTTTAAGTTCGTTTGGAGCATCAATACGACTAATACCCATATTATTAAGAATTGTTTCAACTTCATATGGTTGTAATGGTGTTGGTTTAGCTCCTTTTCCAGATGAACCAATGAATCCTGTTACACCTGGTGTATTACGAACAATAAACCATGCTTCATCAGTCATAATCATTTCAACTAGAATATAACCTGGAAACATCTTCTTTACTTTCTCTTTTGATACACCGTCTTTTTCTTCTACAACGGTTTGTTCTGGAACGATAACTCTAAAGATGTAATCTTGTAATCCCATTGATTCTGTACGCATCTCAAGTTTTTCTTTAACTTTGTTTTCATGTCCAGAATATGTATTAACAACATACCACTTCTTCTCTTCCATAAACTACACCAATCTTGAAACTAAAGCTACTAATACACCAATTAAATAGAAAAATGCAGCAAAAAATATAACAAAGACTATTGTTGCAATTGAATATTTAACCATATCTTTCTTTGTTGGCCATTTAACTTTAGATAATTCTTTTTTAACTTCACCAAAGAATTTTGTAATACCTTTCATATATTCTCCTTTTTCCCCAAAATAAAAACACTTCCGTGTCACATATAAAATAACATAATTATATGTAAAAGTAAAGTGTTTTTTTTTTATTAATTATCTTCTTATTCCGGAAGATTCTCCTTGCATTATATTTTGTGCTTCTTGTATTGCTTGTTGCCTTTTAGCATCTTGTTCCATTACAAAGTTTTGCTCTCTTTGTTGATATTGTTGCAATTGATTAACATTTCTTTGCATATATTTATCAGTTAAACGAGACATAATAGTAAAAGCAACTTCATTTGCTCTTTCAGGAGGAAGCCCCATTTGTTGAGCAACTATACGAGAAAAGTTGTCATAAACAGACATTCCTTTGTTTAATAAATCCATAGCTTTAGATACTTCTCCAGCATCAACAAGTCTAACTATATCAATAGCAGATCTTGATATTTCTTTATCTTGATTTTGCTCTTTATGTTTTTTTAAAGCATCAAATAATCCCATATCTTTTTCCCTTCCTTTATAACATTTTAATAATTATAATAACAATCATCGTAAGAACATAAGAAACAACTAAAGTTATAGGAATCGCTATAATAAAGGTAAACGCATTAGGATTATCATTACTATTGGCAAAAGCTCTTCCTTGAGGTGTACTATATATTAATTGTCGAGCATTACCTTTTCCACCATCGTTTTTCTTTAATTCTTCAAAATAATTATTCATATATTTTATATCTAGAAGAGTAAAGATTGTTCGGTAATAATCTTTTACTTCTTCTGGAATATCTTCCCTTGCAATAAAAGGTTCAATATTATCACTTAATCCATGTATAAACTCAGATGAAGTGAAATATTTAGGATAACCTTCACTCTCCCCCATACGATTATATGCACAAACACCTATAGCACATAACTCCATAATATCTTGAGCATAATCATTTTCATTCTTCTCAGCATCAAAGACATCAATTTGAATTGATGAAGGATCTATTTTATTATCAACAACTACAGCATCAAGAAGACTAGATGAGACATATCTACCACTTGCATGTATTTGCATTAACGCACTATCCATTAATAATAGTTTAGATGTTAAATCATAAGGATTTTCATAATCTTCACCATCATCGAATAAATAATCGCTAAATTTCATATATCTCACCTACTTTCTTTTGTTTTTATTTTTCGTTTCTATTTTCTTTTCTTCATCACTTTTTATTTCATTACTTTTCTTTTCATATATTCTTCCTATAATATCATAAGCTACTAAAGCAATTGGTAATGAAACAATTAAAGTAATTATAACAACTAAAATATTATTATGCATAAAGTGAAAAACAATATTTATAATAATTGATAGAATTAACGATGTAACTATCGATACTGAAACTAATAACGATTTATAGTTAATCTTCTTTAATTCTATTTTGTGATATTTAAGAATTATATTTATTTCTGTTGGTACTTTTTTTTCATCTATTTTCTTATGTTGCTTAATAAGAACAAAATAATAGAAAGTGAAAGCAACAGCAAAAGTAACTATAAATTCAATAAAAAACTTTAATAAATCATTCATATTTCCCCCTAAATCAATTACATTTCCATGTAATCTAATAATCTCAAGAATACTTTAATACTTCTTCTATCTAATCCTTTTCTCTTTAATTTTTTAACTAATATTCTCTTATTACTTAAAGGCAAGTCATCATTAAAGATAATTGTTGCTAATTCATCTTTTAACTTAGTTTCAATCTTAAGATCAGATAAGATTCCTTCAATATCATCTTTAATAATCATTAAAGCATCTATTTCTATATCTTGACCATAACAGTTAATAGTTAACTGACTCTTTGTACTAACATCTTTAATCATTACAATAAAGTCACTATCTGTAACCATTGTATCATGTTCAATTTGTTTATCATTTTCATATACAACAACATTGTCAGCTTGTTTAGTATTTCTAAAGATAATTCGATAATCTCTTTTAGCAGGAAGAATATTACTATCTCCCTCTACTGGTCTAATAATTAATGTATAGTTACTATTACGATAGTTATAATCGAATTCTGTTATACAATATTTACCATTTTTATAAGAGAATCCATCACCATCATCTTCATATAATCGATAATTATTACTCTTACCTGGAAAGATATGAATATCAAAATCAACTGGATTTTTATAAGACATATAACTCTTTTCACCAGCAAGCGGAATAACACTACCACCAGATACAAAGATTGGATAATCTTCTATTTTATAGAATGATACATATTGATGATCACCTAAATAACGTTTACCAGTTTTAAAGTCATACCATATACCTTCTGGTACATAATACTTTTGAATAGTTCTATTAATAACTTCATCAACTGGTGAAATAATCGGTGATATCATAAATGATCTTCCAAAATAATATTGATGTACAAAGAAAGGATGATCAAATAATTCCAAATTTTTATAGTACAAAGGTTTAATCAAAGTTGAACCTGTTCTTGAATATTCATAAGCTTCTGTATATAAATAAGGAATTAACTTATGTCTTAGTTGTAGATAATATGTAACAATATTATCAGTAACAACATCCCATCTCCATGGCTCTCTCTTAAAATACTTACCTCTTTCAGTGTTGAATCTTAAAATTGGTGAAAAAACGCCAAATTGAACACTTCTTATATATAAATCACTATCTTCAACACCACCAATACTACCACCAACATCATGACTCCACCAGCTAACACCAATGTTAGAACTAGAAGCATTATATCTAGGTAATAGTTTCAACACTTTCCAATCTATACGATTTCTACCTGAATAAAGGACATTATATCGATGGGCAGCAATTCCACTATTTCTTGCAAGCATAATAGATCTCTTGCCATTACCTTTCATATCTTTATTCATATAATCGTCCATTATAAACATACTATTATCATCAGTAGGATTATAATCGTTCCAAAATAAATCAATTCCCATCGCCGTTAATGGATGAATAAATAATTTTAAATATAAATCCATTGTTCTAGCATCCCATGGGTTAAAACTAATACTGCCATCTGGATTTGTTTCCATATATTGAGTCGCTGTTTCATAATATTTATCCATTGGATAAAATCCCATTGTAGGATCAATTTTAACACCAATTTTGGTATCACGATTATGTACTTCTTTAATTAGTTCTTCTGGTTTATCAAAATATTGTTCATCAAAAGTAAAGGTATGCTCTACTTTAGGATATTTTTCATAATCTTTTTTACACCATAAATTATCAAGTAAGAATACTGACATAGGAATACTACTACGTTTAAACTTATCCATTAAGCCTAATACATCATTTTGTGTATAGTCAGTATCTTTACTCCACCAGTTACCAAGAGCATAACGAGGTAACATTTCAGGAAGACCTGATAATATAAAATAATCTCTAAGACATAGACCAAAATCTTTATTATAAACAAACAAATATAAATCAACATGATTTTGTAAGGAATTTGTTAAAATGTTACTACCAGTATCTAAATAAATACTATACGTATCATCAATAGTAGCAAATCCCATTGGTGAGAATAATCCTTTTTTTAATTCAGGCATTGAACTTGTATCATCAAGAGAACGAGCACTACTTTTGAAATTTTGAACTTCATTATCTCCGTAATACCATACATTTTTAGTATTATTAACGTTTGCATATAAAGTTCTTTCATTAAATGGTTCATTCTTTTTATAAAATAAACTCATATATGTTGTTTCAACATTAAAGGAACTCTCATCTTCTTTGATAACAAATTCTGGATAAGGAAATACCCTATTTTTAACGATTGGAGTTTCCATATCATAAAATTTTCCATCCGGATCGTATTCTAACCTTACTAACCTTTCTGACAATATGGTAATTCTATACTTCTCCCCCATAAAAATTGATTTATCGAAAGCTTTTAAATTTTCGGGGTGATTATTCTTAAAATTTTCTCCTAAATCGTACATATATTCCCTCTCCTATTCTTTATCTAAAAACATGGCATAATATTCTTCAAAAGTAATATTATTCTTAACAATGTATGTTGCTATTTCAACACCAACATAACGATATTGTTTAGTTATTCCTTTATATCCCGTTATATCTTCTTTTTTATCAGGATATCTAAGAATAAAGCCATATTTGTGTGCATTATTCTTCAACCATTCTTTTTCTACAGATTTACTGTAATCCCCTACTACATCTATGTTTAATACTAATCCTGTTTGATGCTCCGAAAAACCAGGTTTAGAAACAGAATTATTAACATAGCTCTCACCTTTTTCTTTAAGAAGTTTATTGTATATTTTTTCTTGATCTTCATAAGATCTATATGCATTACTAGCATAAATCTTCTTAGTTGTTTCATTGATAAGATCCGTAGCCATTTTACTAAAAGCTTCAAGCATTACTTTGTTAGCTTGCTCTTTTCCATTACCTATTATTAAACTTTGTGGTATATCAACTAAATTATCTGGTATAAAAGATTCTGATAATTTATTATGTTTATTAACAATCATTGATAACGAAAATTTATCAACTTCTCTATAATTTTCATAAGCTTCATTATCTAATCCAATATTTACATAGATAATCGCATCTTTGTAAGTACACACATTAGAAGCTTTATATTCGATGTATCTATCAATTAAACTTAGTTTGGCATAATCATATTTTAGGTAATCAGATAACTTTTCATACTTATTGTTTTTAACAAATTCAGCAATCGTATTATTATTACCACTTTTTAATATTAGGTTAATTTCTTCAGTACTATACTTCTTTTCTATTAGTTTATTAACTAAATCAACAGAATTACTTTTTTCATAATAATCAAGATCTAAATATATTGAATAATTTTCTTTTTTAAAAGATTTATCTAAAATTCTCTTATCAACAAATTCACTATATTCATGCTTTAAAGTTTCACTTTTTAAGCCGTTATCGATAATAAAATCAACTGTTGCTTCTTGATAATTCAAATTCATTAAATCTGATTTTGCCTTTCTTTCAAAAGGGTTAATAATTGTTATTATTATCAATAGTAATATGAAAACGGTAATAGCTGTATTCTTCTTTTTTAGGCGATATTTTTTCATATAGTACCTCTATCATATTATAACATAAAAAAAGATAATTGATTAAAAAATAAGTAGAAATATTTATTTTAGTGTATAATCGATAGAAGAGGGGAAGTATGTTTAAATATTCAAATACTAATAAAAGATACCATACATTGGATTATTATTATAAAAATCGATTTAATTGTAAAATTGCAAAGATAAGCCTTAATGGAGGATTTACTTGTCCTAATAAAGATGGAACTAAGGGAGTAGGGGGATGTATTTACTGTTCAACCTTAGGTAGTGGAGATTTTGCAGGAAGCCTTAACAAATCAATAACAGAACAATTTTATGAAATAAAAGAAATAATGGATAATAAATGGGAAAATACAAAGTATATTGCTTATTTTCAAGCTAATACTAATACTTATGCAGATGTTGAAACATTAAAGAAAAAGTATGAGGAGGCTTTAAAAATACCCAATGTAGTAGGGCTAAATATTGCTACAAGAAGTGACGCTATTACGGAAGAATGTCTTAATTATTTAGAAGAGTTAAGTAAAAAGACCTTTTTAAATATTGAATTAGGTCTTCAAACAATTAATAAAAAAACAAACGAACTAATAAATAGGGGAGAAACACTAGAAGAATTTGATTTGATGGTAAAAAAACTAAGGAGTAGGGGAATTAACGTTATCATTCATATCATAAATGGTCTTCCTTATGAAACAAAAGAAGATATGATTAATACCATCAAATATATTAATTCTCTTGATATTCAAGGGGTTAAAATACATATGCTGCATATTATAAAGAATACAAAACTAGAAGAATTATATAATAAAGAACATTTTCATGTATTAACGAGAGAAGAGTATGTTAATATTGTTTGTGATCAATTAGAATTATTACGTCCTGAAATTGTAATAAATAGAATTACTGGTGATCCTAAAAAAGAAGAATTAATAGAACCTAAATGGTTATTAAAAAAATTCTGTGTTCTAAATGAAATAGATAAAGAATTAGTAAGACGTAATTCATATCAAGGAATTAAGGCATAAAAAAATTCATATTTAATAATATGAATTTTTTTATTATCTTTTTTACTATTATTCTGTTCCGCCACCCATAGCTTCTGCAGCTTGTTCAGCACCAACTTCAACCATTTCTTGTTCTTGAGAAGCGTGTTCATCTAATTTATTAGATACTTCGTCAATCTTTGCAGTTAATGTTGCTTTTAAAGCTTCTACTCCAGCATTAAATGCTTGAACTTGGGCTCCATCTGGGTCATAAAAAGCAATATTCATTGGAATAGATTCCATATCATTTAGAATAATTGATTTTATTTGTTCAGAATATTCCGTTAATAATTGAGGAACTAATTTAGTATCCATACCTGTATAGACTTTTCCATCTTTTGTACCAATACTTTTAAAGTCATTAAAGACATCATTAGTACCATGAGGTGCATAATTTTCAACAGTTGTTTCTTCAGAAGGATATTCATCATCAACTAAAGCATCAGCATCATGTGCTGCTGCTACTAAATTATATGCAGTAACACAACGATAAATTGTATTTTTAAATAATACTTCAACTTCTGCTTGTGCTTCGTATAATGATGGTTTTTCTTCAGTTCCAAAATTTATAGCGTTTTGAGAAAACCAGTTGTCTGCTAAACTATTCATTACTTTTTGATTAGCAGCTGCAACTTTATTATAAATTTCATCTCCCTTTGCTTTAAATTCTTTTATTAGTTGTTTCGCAACTAATGGATGATATCCAGTAAATTCGTCCATATTCTATTTCCTCCTAACTTTCTTCCTAACCTAAAACTGATGCAGCATTTTGAGCACTTTGGAAAATAACGTCTGCTTCTGTCTCTAAAGCTTCTCTTAGTAATCTTGATGCACTTTCAAGAATTGCTAATACAGCTTCTTTCATGTTACTAATTCCTGTAGAATATGCTCTTTGTTGGTTATCTCCAGCATCGTATAAAGCGATACTATTAGTAACTGCATCAAGCATATCAGCTCCTGATTTCATTGCTAGTTCAAAGTTTGGTAGAAGGGTATTTCTAACTACATTAATATTCATTCCAACTTTTCCACCAATGTTATCAAAAAGTTCCATAAATGATGTTGCATCAAAGAAACCTCTAGTTTCATCTGCAATAGTTGCTTCACCATTACTAGATGCAGCAATATTATAAGCTGAATATGCTCCGTGTTGAATCTCTACACTTTTATCATTCATTGTTTGAAATAGATCATCAAATAATGGTTTAATTTTAGTTTTAAATTCTACAGCTTTAGGTGATCCCCAATTTATAGATAGTCCATCAGATAAATCACCTATAGCTAGTTGAAGTTGATCATATGCTGCTTCAACTTGATCAGCAAAATCACGAATGTTTTTTGCTGCTACACTTGGATTAAATCCTGTAATCATATTTTTTTATTCCTCCATAAATAATAATATAATCATATTACCTTATCAATTTCATTCTACAATAGTTTAATTCTTTAATTCAATAATCTAGTCATTTTATTTTTGTTACTTTACAAAAAAAAACACTATTATAGTGTTTTATACATTAAATCTAAAGTGACATATATCTCCATCTTGCATTATATAATCTTTTCCTTCAAGACGAAATTTGCCAGCTTCTTTAACTTTTGTTTCCGATCCACATTCTATTAAATCATCATAACTAATTACTTCAGCTCGAATAAACCCTTTTTCAAAGTCACTGTGGATAACTCCTGCGCATTCTTTAGCGTTCATACCATTTTTAAAAGTCCAAGCTCTTACTTCATCTTTACCAACAGTAAAGAAAGTACGAAGGCCTAATATTTCATATGTTACTTGAATTAATTCATCAAGACCAGATTTTTCAATACCTAGCATATCAAACATTTCTTGTTTTTCTTCATCAGTATAATCTACTAAATCACATTCTAATTTAGCAGATATTTTAATAGCTTTACTACCTTCTTTAATAGCATAGTCATATACTTGATTAAAATAAGGATTTTCATCATTGTAATTATCTTCAGATACATTTGCTAAATAAATAATAGGTTTAATTGTAAGAAAGCAAAAAGGTTTGATAATTTGTTTTTCTTCATCAGTAAACTCAACCATACGAAGAGGAATATTCTTTTCAAGTGCATTCTTTGCTTTTTCAAGAATTTCAACTTCAAGAATACCATCTTTATCTTTTGACATAATAGCTTTCTTTTTAACTTTATCTAAGCGATTGTTAATTGTTTCAAGATCTGCAATAGATAACTCTAAATTAATAATCTCAATATCACGAATTGGGTCACAAGCTCCTTCTACGTGAATAATATCGGGATTATCAAAACATCTAACAACTTCACATATTGCATCTGTTTCACGAATATGTGATAAGAATTTATTACCAAGTCCTTCACCTTTACTAGCTCCCTTAACAAGACCAGCGATATCAGTAAATTCAAAAGATGTAGGAATTAGTCTTTCAGGACTATACATTTCATTTAATACATCGATTCTTTTATCGGGAACATTTACTATTCCAACATTTGGATCAATCGTTGCAAAAGGATAATTTGCAGCTAAAATATTTTGTTTTGTAATGGCATTAAACAATGTTGATTTACCAACATTAGGTAAGCCAACAATACCAGCTTTTAAACTCATAAAACCTCCTTAATTATATTGTAGGGTAAACCCCAGGTCCAATAGGCAAGCCTATTATATACCAACCAATTAAAAGTAGCAACCAAGTAGCTGTAATAATTAAGAAATAAGGGAAAATTATTCTAATACATTCTCCAATTGTAACAGGTTTATTTGGCTTATTATTATAAATATTCATATATCCTACATAAATAACAAAATATGCATATAATGGGCTAATACCATTCATTATAGAATCACAAGCTCTCATTACAAATTGAACAAAAGCAGGAGCAATATTAGTCTGCATTAGAGTAGGGATTACTACTGGAGCAAAAACCGCCCATTTAGCTTGAATACCTGTAACAAAGAAATCACTTATAATAAAGATCAAACAACTAATTATTAAGAATGGTATACCACCAAATGAGAAACCACCTAATAAATTAGATAAAATACCTGTTAAAACATTACCAATATTACTATATCTAAAAATGGCAACAAATTGTGATGCTACAAAGAAAAGTCCAACCATGTAACCAATATTCTTTAAGGAATCATTAGTTGCATTAATAACATCTTTATCACTCTTAAACTTATGAGAACCAATACCATATACTAAACCAATTATTAAGAATAATATTGATACTAGGAAAGTAAATCCATCTTGGAAATATGAACTATCTCCAAAGACTTGTTCCAAGTAAGTATTTTTAGTCATATCAAGAAGCATACCAGATAATGGTAGGTTAGGTATTAGGCAATATATAAAGAAAACAACTAAAATAATACCCGCAATAGAAGCCCACTTAAAGCCTCTTTTTTCTTTAAAATCATTACTTAAAGCTTCTTGTTCAATAACTTCTTTTTCTTCGATTACTTCAATATCATCTATTGTTTCATCTTTCTTTTCTTTATAACCACCTAAATTAGGAATAATTCTTCTTTCCATAATAATAGTTCCAACAATTGATAAAACAATTGTCGAAATAATCATAATGAATAGGTTAGAAGACATATTAACATAGAATGATGGATCAATGATTCTTGAAGCTATTCTAGTATATGGAATCATTAAAGCATCAATTGAACCAAAGAAAATCGTTGTTCCATAGCCAAAAGATGTTCCTGCAAAGGCTGCCACAACACCTGCCATTGGATTTCTTTTCTTCGATTTAAAGATTAAGGCAGCAATTGGAATTAATAATACAAAACCAACTTCATTAATAATTGATGAAATCGTAGATATTAATATTATCAAAAAAGTAACCCATTTATTTGGTATTTTAGAAAATACTCTTTTAAATAACATATCCAAGAATCCACTAGATTCACATACTGCAATACCAATAGCAGCAACTAAATACATACAGAGTGGGGCAAAACTAACAAAGTTTTTTGTCGTATTACTAACAATATTTTTTATCTCATTAAAACTAAGTAAATTAGAAACTTCACTTGTTATTTGTTCAACTTTTAAAGTATTAATATTAATTATATTATATGTTGTTTGTAATTTAGTTACATGCAATATAAAACTTACAAGAAACACTAGTATAATTAATAATAAATATGTAGTTACTGGATGAAGATAAAATTTCTTTAATCTAACTTTTTTCATTTTAATTCTCCTTCTCAATAACTTTCTTTATTTTTTTATTTAATTCTATTCTAGGAAGAATAACTATTCTTCCACATTTAGTACATTTAAGCCTAATATCAGCTCCTAGTTTAACAACTTCCCATAAGTTTTCACCACAAGGATGTCCTTTTTTTAATACTAATCTAGAACCTATATTATATTCTTTATTATTCATTTTATTCTCCTAATAATCATTCGTCATTACAATTATATCAACTTTTAACAAAAGAAAAAAGGAAAAATAAAGATATCTTTATTTTTCCAAATTATTTATTTTTAAAATATCTAAAATTCTATTTAAATCATTGATGTTACTATATTTAATTTCCATTTTGTTCTTATAAACTCTTACTTTTGTTCCTAGGTGTTCACAAAGTTTTTCTTCAATATATTTATATTCTTGATTCTCTTCATTAAGTTTTCTTTGTACTTTTTGAACCTTTGGAACATCAGCTCCTTGGGATAATTCTTCAAGTTGTCTTACACTAATTCCTTCATTAACAACTTTATTTGCTAATGAAACTATTAAATCTTTATCACTTATCTTTGAAAGAATTCTGGCATGTGTCATTGATATTTTATTTTGAATTAAAAGATCTTTAACTTCTTTTGGCAATCTTATTAATCCAATTGTATTATTAACATAAGCTTGACTTTTTCCAATTATTTTAGAAAATTCTTCTTGAGTTAATCCTTTAGCATCCATAATTTTAATATAGGCATTAGCTTCTTCAATAGGATTTAAATCTTCTCTTTGTAAATTTTCAAGAAGAGCTATTTCCATCATTTGAGTATCATCAAATTCTCTTACAATAGCAGGAATTGTTGATAATCCAGCCATTCGTGACGCTTTAACACGTCTTTCACCAGCTATTATTTCATATCCATGAATACTTTTCTTTACGATAATTGGTTGAAATACACCATGTTCTTTAATTGATTGGCATAATTCTTCCAATGATTTTTCATCAAAGACAACACGTGGTTGATAAGGATTGCTTCTTAACTCATCTAAGTTTAATTCAACTATTTCTTCTTTAGGAGTTTCGGTTAATATTTTTTCTTCTAAAGAATCAAAATCTAATACTTCTGTACTAAATAATTCATTAAGTCCTTTACCAAGGGCTCTTCTTCTAGGCGTTGTTTCCATTTCTCTCAATCACTTCCTTTGCTAAATTAAGATATGCTTGTGAACCTTTACTTTTAGGATCATAAACAATTATTGGTTTTCCATGACTTGGAGCTTCAGCAAGTTTAATTAATCTCGGAACAATTGTAGAATATACTTTTTCTTTAAAGTAACTTCTAATTTCTTCAATAACTTCAATTCCTAAATTAGTTTTAGAATCAAACATTGTTAATAAAACACCTTCAAGTCTTAAATTAGGATTTAACTTCTTTTGCGTTAGCATAATTGCATTTAATAATTGGGTAATTCCTTCCAAAGCAAAAAACTCACATTGTACGGGAATAATAACCGAATCACTAGCTGCTAAAGCATTAGTTGTTATTAGTCCTAATGATGGAGGACAATCAACAATTATATAATCATAATATTCTTTTATTGGTAATAATTTATCTTTTAATTGATAAGATCTTTGGAAAGATGGATCATCTCTTCCTTTTTCCATTAATTCGATATCAATACCAGCAAGTTGTAGGGTAGAAGGTAATAAATGTAAATTACGATAATCTGTCTTTAATATAACGTCTTTTGCTTCTTTAGTATCATTAAAGACATCATAAATACTAGCTTCAATATCTCCCTTATTAAAACCTACACCAGTAGTAGCGTTTCCTTGAGGATCTAAATCCACTAATAAAACTTTCTTTCCACATTCCGCAAGGGAAGCTGAAAGATTGATACTTGTTGTCGTTTTACCAACGCCACCTTTTTGATTAACTAATGATATTATCTTTCCCATTGTTTCTCCTTTTATGTATTACCGAAATAAAAATTGAACTATTGTTCAAATACATTCACATAATTATTCATTTTTATCATATCTTATACATAAATAATTATATCAATTAATAAGTCATTAATCAATCTCATTAACACAAAAAAGAAACTTTTATAAAAAGTTTCTTTTATCAATCGTTATCTTAATTTGATATATATCATCGAAGTTTACTTCATCTGTTGTCACTTTATATTTGCTTTTCTTTATTTCATCAGTTACTTCTTTTAATTTACTAATAATTTCATCAACAGTATCATAACTCTTTGGTTTTGATAAATCGACATATGTTGGGCTATTTTCAACATATTGAGGTTTTTCAACAACCTCTGTAACTGGATTTAAATATTTACTAGCAATATCATCAGTATCAGCTGTATTTAAGAAATTAGCAAATTGATCGTCTTGTGGAAGACCAATTGATGCTTCTTCAGAAGGAGTTACTGGTTCTTCATATTTTTTTAAGAAGTCATCAAAGTCACCACCTGTACTTATTGGTTCAACTTTTGGTGTTTCTGGCGCTACTGGTACTTCAGGATTTGGTGTAGGAACAGCAACTGGTGTATTTTCATATTTCTTTAAGAAATCATCAAAAGCACTAGTATCTGATGATGTTTCTGGAACTTCTTCTTCTTTCTTTTCTTCTTCTTTTTTAATTGATTCAGCAAGTGAATTAGAATTAAAGCTACTTAAGAAACTATCGAAACTATTATCTTGTAAAGTTGGTGTTTCTGGAGCTTCTTCTTTCTTTTCTTCTTCTGGAGTTGTTAAAGGAGCAGCTACCTTTGAATCATCAAAATCATTTAAGAATGATAAAAATTCACTATTTTGTTTTGGTGCTTCTGCTTTTACTTCAGGAGCAGCTGGTTCTTCTTTTTTTTCTTCCAATGTAGGTATACTAATATCTTCTTGTCTTACCTCACTTACTGGATTAATTTCATATTTTGATAAATCAAAATCTTCTGATTTTGCAGTTACATCTTCAGCACCTGGTAAATCATATAATCCTTGACTATTCATTCCTTCATTTCCAAACATATTCTTTATTTCTCCTTCTAATTCTCTTACTGTTAATTTTTCTTCTTTAATTCTACCTAATAACGACAATTGTTCTTTGGTATCTTTAACACTTAACAAACTTCTTGCGTGTCTTTCTGATATTTCCCCATTTAGTAGGGCATCTTGAACTTCAACAGGTAAAGTTAATAAACGTAATTTATTAGCTAACGTTGATTGACTCATACCTAATTGTTTAGCAAGTTGCTCTTGGGTCATATCATTATTTGACAACAATCTTTCACAAGTTTTTGCTTCTTCTATTGGAGAAACATTTTTTCTTTGAGAATTTTCAATAAATGCAATTATCGAACTCTCTTTATCATCTTTTACTTTTACTATAGCCGGAATATCTGTTTTACCAGCTAGTACAGATGCTTTATATCTTCTTTCTCCAGCAATAATTTCATATTTATTATCAACTGGTCTAACTATTATAGGCTGTATAACACCATGAAGTTTTATTGATTCTGCCAATTCATTTAAAGCTTGTTCATCGAAAACCTCACGTGGCTGAAAACGATTAGGAATTATATCGTCTAATTTAATAGTAATTACTTCATTTTCATTTACCATATTATCCCTCTTTCTACTCTTTCCTATCATAATAATATAATAAAAAAAACTATTTTTCAATAATTTCTTTTATTTATCATTCTTAATAACATCATATCTTCGTGGATATTTTTTATTTGTTTCTTTATTTTTTTTAATTATAATAAGTGTTCTATCACTATCTTCAATTGGTAATTTAAAATCAATAGTTGTCATAATCGTACAATCTAACTTCTTTAACATATCAAGGGATTCTTCTAATTCTGTATTAATAATTCCCTTCATTGGAATAAAATATCCATTAACTTTAACAAGAGGAATAGATATCTCAAGTAAAACTCGAAGATTAGATACAGCACGACAAGTAACTACGTCGTATTTTTCACGATTTTCTTTTGCAAAATCCTCAATTCTTGCATGAACGGTTTTAACATTTTTCAATTCTAGCTTATTTATAACTAAATCAAGAAAATTAATTCTTTTTTGAAGAGCATCAACAAGAGTAATTGTTAGAGTAGGGAAGATTATCGCAAGAACCAGTCCTGGAAAACCTGCTCCTGTTCCAACATCACATAATGTTAACTCTTGATTTAAATCAATGGCTTTAATAAGCGTTAGTGAATCATAAAAATGTTTTAAATATACATCTTCTTTATCAACAATTCTTGTTAAATTAACGTTTTTGTTATATGCAATTAATACATCATAATATGTTTCTAACTTATTAAGTTGATCATCCGTAATGTTAATACCTATTTTTCTTAATTCTTCAATAAATCTTTTTTTATCCATTTTTATTTCCTTTTTTTAAATATATTAATAATATTGAGATATCTGCTGGATTAACACCACTAATACGACTTGCTTGACCAACAGAGATTGGTCTTACTTGTTCTAGTTTTTGACGAGCTTCTGAAGCTAAATTAGAAACTTTTTTGTAATCAATATCTTCTGGTAATTTAACATCTTCAAGTTCATGCATACGATTTACTTCTTTTTTAGCTTTATTAATATATCCTTCATATTTTATACTTATTTCAACTTGCTCTAACACTTCATCACTATATTTATTTTCTTCAATTTTGCCAATTCTTATTAAATCTTTTATTAAAACTTCAGGTCTTTTTAATAATTGATATAAAGTAATTCCATCTAGAATAGGGGAAGTATTAAGTTCATCAATTAAATCATTTTCATTAGTATTAATTTTATGTGTTTTTAAATAATTTGTTAATTCATCGATTTTTTCAAGTTTATCAAGAAATTTATTATATCTATCTTGATCTACAAGACCTATTTCATATCCATATTTTCTTAAACGGATATCAGCATTATCATGACGTAATAATAATCTATATTCAGCACGACTTGTTAACATACGATAAGGTTCTTTTGTTCCTTTAGTTACTAAATCATCAATTAAAACACCTGTATAAGCTTCATCTCGACCAAGTATCAAAGGTTCTTTATTATCAATCTTTAAAACGGCATTAATACCCGCAATCAAGCCTTGAGCAGCGGCTTCTTCATACCCACTTGTTCCATTTATTTGACCTGCGGTAAATAAATTTTCTAATATCTTATTTTCAAGAGATGCTTTCATCTCTAATGGATCAATAGCATCATATTCAATAGCATAAGCATATTTAAGAATTTTAGCATTCTCAAGGCCAACTAAACTATGAACCATCATATCTTGAATATCATGAGGCATACTTGTTGAAAATCCTTGAATATATATATCTTCATAATATCTACTTTCTGGTTCTAAAAATAATTGATGTCTTTCTTTATCTGCAAAACGAACAACCTTATCTTCAATTGATGGACAATATCTAGGTCCTACCGCATGAACATATCCACCATACATACTTGATTTTGTTAAATTATCTTTAATAATTTGATGTGTTTTATCATTAGTATATGTTAAATAACATAATTCTTGATCTTCAACATTATAGAATGGATGATTATCAAATGAGAAGGTTCTAACTTCATCATCACCTTTTTCAATTTCTAACTTTGAATAATCAATAGAATCTTTCGCTATTCTTTGAGGAGTTCCTGTCTTTAATCTTTGAATGGTTAAACCATAAGATTTTAATTTATCAGATAAATGTTTACTTTCTTTTTCTCCATGAGGTCCACCAGGAGTTCTTTCTGCACCAACAAGAATATCAGCTTTTAAATAAGTGCCTGTTGTTAAAATAACAGCCTTGCTATTAATTCTTTCACCATTATCAAGAATAACACCAAGAATTTTATTGTTTTCAACTATTAGGTCTTCAACAAAAGCTTCTTTTATTTCTAAGTTCTTTTGTTCTTTTAAAGTTTTCAACATTTCTTGTGGATAAGTTATTTTATCAGCTTGAGCACGTAGAGCTTGTACAGCAGGCCCTTTTTTAGTATTTAGCATCTTAAGTTGAATAAGACCTTTATCAGCATTACGGCCCATTTCACCACCTAAAGCATCAATTTCTCTTACTAATATTCCTTTAGCAGGGCCTCCAATACTTGGATTACAAGGCATATCCGCTATATTTTTAATATTACTTGTTACCATTAGGGTAGAGTGATTTAGTCTTGCTGAAGCAAGCGCTGCTTCACATCCAGCATGACCACCACCAACAACTATGATATCGTAATTCATATACATCACTTCCGTTAATCACTAGAGATTATACAATAAATGGTTTTTATTGTAAATAAAAAAGGAAGATTACATTTGTCTTCCTTCAATTGGTTCATATCCGACCTTTCTTAAGGCTTCATTAAAACAATCGTTAATTCTTTTTCTATTTTTAAAGACAGCTTTTGATATTGAATCATCGCTTTTTACTGGTCCTGGATAATCATATCCAGTAAAAGATTCTCTAATAACTTCTGCCATATTTTCTTCACTTATTCCTTCATGAGTTTCTTGATAATACTTTGCTAAAGCCACAAATCTTGTAAATACTTTCGTATCAATCCCTAGTTCTTTTCTTTCTTCATTTAATTCTTTCAATAAATCTTCATTAAACATATTACTATCACCATTTTTATTATACATCATTTTATATTTACTAACAAATTATTTACTTCATTAATTATTCTTTTATAGTTCTTTTTTTGGTGATTTAATATCTAGTTCATTTGCAGCTTCTTCAACTAATTCTTTTCCATATCTTCGAAGATAAAAATCACGTACATTTTCATATATTCCCGTACGATTTGAAAGTTCTATATTTACTTTTGGTAAGGCTTTTTTTACTATTTGATACGAATATTCATCAATTAATTCTTGATTTGAATAACCATATGTATAAGATAGGGCATATGCCCATATATTTCTATACAAAATGGGATTAATTCCCAAATCTTTACTCATTTTATTTAATTCTTTTAAATGTATATCTTTCATATAAACCTCTTTTATTTTCCAACACAAAATTTACTAAATAATTCGTCTAATAGTTCTTCTGTGTAACTTTCACCAATAATTTCACCTAGAATATCCCATATATCACGCAAATCAATTTCTATCATATCTAAAGGCACTTCATTATCAAGGGATTCTTTTATATCATCAATTCTTTTTAAACATTCTTTTATTTTAGATATTTGACGAACATTTGTAATATAGTTATAGTCATTTTTCTTTATTTCTTCTAATTTAAATAATTCAGTAATTTTATCTTTTAAAGTATCTATCCCTTCTAAAGTAACTGTATTTGTATAAACAATTTTTCTTCCTTCAAGACGAGATAAATCAATCTTACTATCTAAATCATTTTTATTGATAACTATGATACTTGTTTTATCTTTCGTTTTATTAAGAATATCTAAATCAACATCACTAAGTTCTTCATTATTATTTAAAATTACAAGTACTAAATCTGCTTCTTCAATTTTAGATAAACTTATTTCAACACCTATTTTTTCAACGACATCATCAGTATCACGAATACCTGCTGTATCAATTATATTTAATAATATCCCATTAAATGATATATTTCCTTCAACAATATCTCTTGTTGTTCCTGGTATATCAGTTACAATTGCTTTATTATAATCAAGAAGTTTATTTAGAATACTGCTTTTTCCAACATTAGGTCTACCTACAATAACAGTCTTAATTCCATCTGTTAATATTCTTCCATTTTCATAATTATTAATTATATTAGTTAAACTGTCATGAAAATAACTGATTTTTTCTTTAATATCCCTAACTGTTACTTCATATATATCTTGATATTCTGGATAATCTATATTTACTTCAATATTACTTATTAACCCCACTAAATCTTCTCTTAATTTAGAGATTAATTTAGAGCCTGATCCTTGCATTTGTGATATGGCAACTCGACGGGCTTCTTCTGTTTTTCCATTAATCAAATCCGCAACGGCCTCCGCTTCCATTAAATTTATTCTTCCGTTAAGGAAGGCGCGTTTTGTAAATTCACCGGGTTCAGCTAATCGACAACCATTTAAGAGTAATAATTCAAGTACTTTATTATTTGTTGCAATACCACCGTGACAATTAATCTCAACGACATCTTCACGAGTAAAAGTCTTAGGTGATTTCATAACTGTTACTAATACTTCATCTATTTTTTCTTCGTTATCAACAATAAAACCATAATGAATAGTGTGCGTATTAACATTATTTAAATTATCACCATTAAATAACCTACTTACAATAGGTATAGCTTCTTTACCACTTACCCTTATCATTGATACCGCACCAACACCTAAAGCCGTACTAATCGCACAAATCGTATCACTCATAATAATCCCTCTTTCGCTTCTCACGTATTATAACATAATTATCTCATAAAATAAAGAAAAACTACAGATTATTCTTCTGTAGTTTCACTAACTTCTTCTTGTACTTCTTCTTTCTTTTCAGGCTCTTGATATTTAATTACTACACATCTATGAGGTTCTTCACCTTCAGATTCTGTATAGATACCTCTAAATCCTGATAAAGCATTATGAATTAATCTTCTTTCATATGAATTCATTGGATCAAGTTTTACCGGAATATGTGATCTTTGAACTTCTTTGGCAGCTTTCTTAGCAGCTTTTTCTAAGAAATAATGTTGTTTTTCTTTATAATCAGATACATCGATTACAAACTTATAATTTTCACCAACAGCATTATGAACTGCTTGTTTAACAATTGTAGTTAAAGCATTCAAAGTTCTGGCATTCTTACCAATCAAAATTGAATTGTTTTCTGAATAAATAGAAATATTAACACTTTCTTCACGTTTCTTAATTTCCATTTGAACAGTTAATCCCATGTAATTACATATATCTTTAATCATTTCTTTGATATATTCAAGTACATCATCTTTTCTAATTACTTCAATAACACTTTTTTTACTGAACAATCCTTTAGAACTTTCAATTTCTTTGATAAATAAATTATCTTGTACATCCATTAAATCAGCTAAAGCTTGATTTACTGCTTCATCATATGTTTTTGCTTGATATGTATTCTTCTTAATCATTTTGCATTCTCCTTTTTACTAAATAATTTTGAACTAAAGTGAAGATATTAGATACAGTCCAATAAATACCTAAAGCAGATGTCATAAAGAAAGACATTACTGTAATCATTATTGAGAAACCATTCATCATCATCTTTGTTTGTTTTTGTTGTTGTTCATTACCACCTGAATTTCCTGCTTTAGCAAAAGAATACCAAGTAGTAGCTCCAACTAAAACAATAATTATAAGATATAACCAGTTTCCATTTCCAATACCTACACTAGGACTTGTTCCTAAATGTAATCCTAAGAATTTTTCTTCAAAAATCGCAGGAACTCTATTAATTGCTTCTAAGAAAGCAATAAAGATAGGTAATTGAATAAATGATGTAAGACATCCACTCATTGGATTAAAGTTATGTTTTTTATAAATAGCCATCATTTCTTGGCTTTTTGCCATCATAACTTCACGATCGTTTTGATCTTTCTTTTCATATTTCTTTTCTAATCGATCTAATTCAGGTTGAATCTTCTTCATTAATTCAGATTGCATTGCTGTTTTCTTTGTTAATGGATACATTGCTAATCTAATAATTATAGTAATAACAATTAAACCTAATCCAAAACTAGAACAATATTTTCCTAAAAATAAGATTAACCAAGCTAAAGGTTTAACAAATATGGAACTCCAAATTCCATCGTATCCACCAGATGTAACTTTAAACTCTTTACATTTTGTTTTTTCTACTTCTTTTGTCTCCTCTTCAGTTTCTTTGTCACTTTCTTCTTTAGTTTCTTCTTTTTTAGTTTCCTTCTTTGTTTCTTTTTTAGAATCTTTTTTATCATCTTTTGATTCTTCTTCTACAACTTCTTGTTCTTTTTCTTCTTCAACTAATTTATATTTGCTTTCATCAACATATTCTTCTTCACAAGAACAATAAGGAAGTTTTGATAAATCAATACCATTTTCTAAATATAATTTAATCGTTTCTTCATCGGTTGGTCTACATAATATATTCTCGGTTAAGCTTTGACCTGTTTTAGGATTAATAACACTTTTATTATCTTTTCCTTTTAAATATTTAGTACAACCGGTTAGTGTCAAAACAAGAATAATTGCAATAACTAATTGTTTAACGCTCTTCTTCATTTTCACATTCCTTTTCTATTTTATTTATTAGCTGCACAAAAGAGGCCTCTATATTACTAAAAGATTCTCCTATGCACGCTTTCCTAACTATTATAATATAATCAATATTATTTGAATAGAGTTTTTTATGATTATCGACAATATTTCTTAATATTCTTTTATAATAATTGCGAGTTACAGCGTTCCCTAATTTCTTACTAATAGAAATTCCAAATCGATAATGATTAAGATTATTAGATCCATAATGAATTAATAGACAACTATTTTTAAAACATTTTTGTTTATCTATAATGTTTTTAAAGTCTTTATTCTTCTGAATAATATTTATCTTCTTCATATGAACTCCTTTCTATCTAATTAAATTATAATATAATAATTAAATAAAAAAAACACTACAAAAAAGTGTTTATTTTCTAATTAATTCCTTACGTCCTTTCTTTCTTCTCTTGTTAATAACTGAACTTTTCATACGAGCAAAGAAACCATGTTTTTTAGCTCTATTTCTGTTATTTGGTTGATATGTTCTTTTCATCTTTTTCACCTCCAAAAATTGAAATCTACATTATTATAATAGAGTTATTTTCATTTTGTCAATCTTTATTTATTTTTTTATTTTTTTTAAATAATATAATTATGGTTTTCCACTTATTCACAATACTGTTAATAACTTGAATTGTGAATAGTGAATTAGTTATCCACATATTGTGGAAAACTTACTAATTTACTTATATAATAACAAATTAATAGTGGATAACTAGGTGGATAATATGTTGATAACTTAATTTCTTCTAATTTTATAACGATTTATCATCATACTTTTCCACAATTAAATGTTGATAAACTTGTTGATATATATAAGAAAACTTTACAAAAAGATATTTATTTTTTTTATGAAAAAAGTTAAAATAATAACTAACAAAGGTATTGTAGGGAGGTGTTATGGTGAATAAAGATCAATTATGGCAGAAGTTCTTAGAAAAAATAAGACCTACCGTTAATTCAGAGATATATGCTACTTGGTTTCAAAACACTTATATTAATAGTATAGATAATAATAAGATTACGATTGTAACAAAATTAGATCTTCAAAAGAAATGGTTACAAAATAGATATTATGATTTTATTCAATCTAATCTATTTGAAATAAGTAATACTAATTATGAGTTAATATTTAAATTAGAAGATGAAATAAAAAATGAAATTCAAGTAGATAAAGAAGAAAAAACTAACACTTCTACTGAAAGAGAAGATAAAGTTGAAGTTGTTCATAAATCAAATTTGAACAAGAATTTAACTTTTTCCACATTTGTTGTGGGAAACAGTAATAGATTAGCTCAAGCTGCAGCCTTACAAGTTGCCCAAGATCCTGGTAAAATCTATAATCCTTTATTTTTATTTGGAAATAGTGGTCTTGGAAAAACTCATTTAATGCATGCAATTGGAAATTATATTGAACAAAATGACGAATCAAAAAAAGTTTTGTATGTTACAAGTCAACAATTTATGGATGATTATTCTAAATATAGTCGAAAAGATGATGAATATAAAGATTACTTTAAAGATAAATATCATAATATTGATGTATTAATAATTGACGATATTCAATGTATTGCAACGGGAGCTAAAACCCAAATGGAATTTTTCCATACCTTTAATGATTTGCACTCTAATAATAAACAAGTTATTTTATCAAGTGATAGATCACCAAACGATTTAAAACAAATGGAAGATCGTCTTCGTACAAGATTTAATTGGGGATTAACTGCTGAAATATATCCTCCAGAATTAGAACTTAGAAAAAGCATTTTAAAGAATAAAATAAAGAATTATAAAGATAAATATGCATCTTTACAAGATACTTCTGATGAAGTTATTGATTATATAGCTTCCAATATTGCAGAAGGAGATGTAAGAATTCTTGAAAACTCTTTAAATAGATTAATGGCTTATTCCGCGGTTTGGGGATTACAAAAAATAACTTTAAAAGATGCTGTTGATGCCTTAAAAGATTTAATAAATAAAGGAACTAGTGAACAAGCAGATATCTCAAGAATTCAAAAAGTTGTAGCAGATTTCTTCCAAATATCAGTCGAAGATTTAAAAGGAAAAAAGAGAAGTTCCAATGTTGCCTTTCCAAGACAAATTGCAATGTATCTATCAAGGACTTTATTAAATGAGTCATTTGAAAGAATAGGGCTAGAATTTGGTGGAAAAGATCATTCAACCGTAATGCACTCTTGCGATAAAATAGAGGATGAATGTAATACTAAAGAAGAAACAAGAAATACGATTGAAAAAATAAAAGAAAATTTAATATAGTGAACTATTGTTGATAAATAATTAATTAATCAACAACTTATCCACTTAATAAAATAACAATATTTGTTGATATAGTTAAGATATTTAATTTTATCAACAGTTATCCACACTATAATAATGATAATAATAAAAATATAATTAATAAGAAAGAAGGTAAAAAAATGAAAATAATAATTAACAAAGATATTTTATTAGAAGGATTGAATAAAGTAAGTAAAGCTTTATCTACAAAAAACTTAGTACCAGCTTTAGCAGGAATAAAATTTGATCTTAATGATAAAGGATTAACTCTTACAGCATCAGATAATGATATAACAATACAAACATTTATCCCACAAGAAGAAGATAATATGACAATTGAAGAAGAAGGAAGTATTATTATTCAAGGTAAATATATATTAGATATAATAAGAAAGATTCAAACAGAAAAGATTAACTTAGAAGTATTTGATGAAGCTAAATTAACTATTTCCACAGAAAACAGTGAATATAATTTAAATGGCATTAATAAGAAGGAGTATCCTAATATATCTTTAGAAGAAAGTAAAAATCCAATTGTTTTAGATGCTAAAGAGTTTAAGAACATGATTAATCAAACTTCTTTTGCAGTATCCAACGATGAATCTCGTCCTCAATTAACTGGTATTAATTTTAAGATAAATGTTGATGAACTAGAATGTAATGCAACAGATTCTTATAGATTAGCAAGAAAAACTATAAAATTAAGTGACGCTGCTACTGATAACTATAATATTATTATTCCTGGTAAGAACATAAGTGAGCTAGCAAAGATCATAGATGATGATAAGTTGGAATTACATATTTTTAATAATAAGATTTTATTTAAATCTAAGAATTTGTTATTCCAAAGTAGATTAATAAATGGAAGTTATCCAAATACCGCTAACTTATTACCTTCAGAAAGTATGTTAAAAATTACTGTTAATATAAATGATTTATATAATGTTATAGATCGTGTTAGTACTTTAACAAGTGATAAAGAGAAAAATGTAGTTACTCTTGAAACAGAAGATAATAAATTAATCATGAAATCAAGTAATGTTGAAGTTGGTAGAATTGAAGAATCAATGGATATCAAGAAAGATAATGATGAAAATATTAAAATTTCTTTCAGCGCAAAATATATGATGGAAGCTTTAAGAGTTTTAACAGGACTTGAAGCAACAATTAGTTTTGTTGGTGAAATAAGTCCAATTATTGTTCAAGATAAAGATGATGAAAGAGTAATTCAATTGGTTTTACCTATAAGAACTTATTAATTTATCCACAAAAATGTTAATAATTATTTATTAGCATTTTTTTATTAAAAAATATAAATCGACAAAAATCGACAATTATATCCATTATTCTATCTCTTGTTCACGGATTAGTGGATAGAAGGGAGGTTTTTATGGATTCTTATGAGATTAATAAAGATACTTGTGCTGTTATTGGGGTAAACGATAGTATAACTAAAGTAATCGAAGGAAAAGATGAATATTTTATTAATAAAGGATGTTATGAAGTAATGGAAGATAGTTGCCAATACTATGGAAGTAGTTGTGACGGAAGAATGAAAGGGTCAAGAATGATTATGGGAAGTAACTATAAAGTTCCTATTGTTGTATCTGAAAGTAATGAAATAATTTTCTTTCCTACAGAATCACCCAATTCACCAAATTGTGCATGGTTTTCTTTAAATAATGTTGAGAAATATGAAAGGAGTGAAGGTTTTACTAAAGTAACTTTTTCATCAGGTAGAGAACTAATTGTTAAGATGTCTTTATCTTCTTTTGAAAATCAAATATTAAGAGCAAATAGATTAGGTAGCATGATTAGGAAGAGAGTTAATAATTAATCTCTTCCTTTTTTAGTCTTTTTATGTTAATTTGCTTTAAAAAACTCTAAATTTATGTTATACTTTATGAGTAGGCGTAGGTATACGTCTAATAGTAAAAATCAAAATTTGGTGGTTTTTTGAGGTGATTTTTTGAAAATCGAACATATTAAGCTCTTAAATTTTAGAAATTACGATTACTTGGAACTTGACTTCAATCCCAATATCAATATTTTTATTGGAAATAATGGTCAAGGTAAAACAAACATCTTAGAGAGTATATATGTTTTATCTTTATCTAAATCCAATAGAAGTGGGCAAGACGCTGACTTAATTGAGTTTAATAAAGATTTCTTAACAGTATCTGGAAAAATAGAAAAGGATGATTTAAAAAAGAATTTAGAAGTATATATTGATAATTATCGAAAAAAAGTATCAATTAATGGTAAAGAAATTCATCGTATTAAAGATTATATTTCTAATTTTTGTGTTATATCTTTTATTCCAACAGATTTAGATATTATAAAAGGATCTCCATCAATTAGAAGAAATTTATTAAATGTTGATATTAGTCAATTGTTTAATAATTATATTACTGTTCTTAACGAATATAATAAAATCGTTAAAATAAGGAATGAATATTTAAAAAAACTATATATCAACAATAATAGTGACTTTAGATATTTAGATATTATTAATGATAAATTGATTGAAGCCGCTGATAAGATTTATGAATATCGATTTAATTATTTGAAAGAGATAAATAGTTTAATTCCTAGTATATTTAAAAAGATAACTGGATTAAGTGGACTTACGATAAAGTATGATAACACTTTAGGTATTCTTGAATATGATAAAGAAAAAATTAGAAATGCTTTCTTAAAAAAGTTTAAAAAGAATCTTAATCAAGAAATGATGCAAGGACAAACGTTAGTTGGTCCCCATCGAGATGATTTTAGTTTTTATTTAAATGATGTTGATATGAAAGTATTTGCATCTCAAGGACAACAAAGGATGGCTATAATTGCGTTTAAGATAAGTGAATTAAACTATTATAAGAAGGTATTAGGTAGTTATCCCGTATTACTACTTGATGATATCTTTAGTGAAATTGATTCATCTAAAAGAAATAAAATAGTTAAATTCTTAAAAAAAGATATTCAAACGATTATAACAACAACGGATATTAATGATATATCAGAAGATTTAATAAAAGAAGCTGTTATATATAAAATAAGTAATAATAAGATTACAAAGAAAGGAAAGAAACAATAATGGAAGATGAGAAAGTAACAGAAAATTATGATTCGTCTGCAATACAAGTACTAGAAGGGTTAGAAGCAGTACGAAAAAGACCAGGTATGTATATAGGTACAACAGATGTTAAAGGTCTTCATCATCTAGTTTGGGAAATTGTTGATAATAGTATTGATGAAGCATTAGCAGGTTATTGTACACATATCGAAGTAATTGTTAATAAAGATAATTCAATTACCGTTCGTGATGATGGTCGTGGTATTCCGGTTGATATCCATCCAAAAACAGGAAAATCAACAGTAGAAACCGTTTATACAGTTCTTCACGCTGGAGGTAAATTTGGTGGTGGAGGATATAAAGTATCAGGTGGATTACATGGTGTTGGTGCATCAGTTGTTAATGCATTATCAAAATGGGTAGAAGTAAAAGTATTTAAAGATGAAAAAGTATATTTTATTCGTTTTGAAAATGGTGGGCATGCTGTAGAACCTCTAAAAGTAGTGGATTCTTGTGAAAAGAATAGAACAGGAACAATGGTAACATTTAAACCAGATCCAGATATATTTGATACGATTATATATGATTATCAAACGTTAAAAACAAGAGTAAGAGAGTTAGCTTTCTTAAATAAAGGATTAACGATTACTCTACGTGATGATCGTGATGAAGAAGATACTCAAGGTGATACTTTCTGCTATGAAGGTGGTATTAAAGAATATGTTAAGTTCATTAATAAAGGTAAGAATCCTATTCATGAAGATGTAATTCATTTTGAAGGAGAGGATGAAGGGGTATTCTTTGAAGTAGCAATGCAATATACTGATGCTTATAATGAGAATATATACTCCTTTGTTAATAACATTAATACTCATGATGGTGGAACCCATGAAGAGGGAGTTAGACGTGCTTTAACAAGAGTTATTAATAATTATGCTAGAAAAACAGGAATGTTGAAGGAAAAAGATGAACCTTTAACAGGAGATGATGTTAAAGAAGGATTAACAATGATTATTTCTTGTAAACATCCAAATCCTCAATTTGAAGGTCAAACTAAAGGAAGATTAGGTAACTCTGAAGTTAGAAAGCTTGCTGATAAAGTGTTTGCTGATGGATTCGAAAGATTTTTAATGGAAAATCCTGAAGAAGCTCGTGCTATTATCAATAAATCAATGTTAGCTTGTCGTGCCAGAAATGCAGCCCGTAAAGCTCGTGAAATAACAAGAAAAAGTGAAATGGGACTTTCTAATGTTTTTGGAAAGTTATCAGATTGTAAGAGTAAAGATCCAAAAGTATCTGAGATATTTATCGTCGAGGGAGATTCTGCGGGTGGATCAGCTAAACTTGGAAGAGATTCAATGACTCAAGCTATTCTTCCATTACGTGGAAAAATATTAAATGTTGAAAAAGCAAGATTAGATAAAGCTTTAGGTAACGAAGAAATAAGAACTATTATTACAGCATTTGGAACAGGTATTGGTGAAGAATTTGATTTATCTAAACTACGTTATGACAAAATTATTATCATGACCGATGCCGATGTCGATGGTTCTCATATTCGTGTACTTTTATTAACGTTATTCTATCGTTTCTTTAGACCAATTGTAGAAGCAGGTCATGTTTATGCCGCACAACCACCATTATTTAGAATAATGCATGGTAAAACAAGAAAATATGTTCTTGATGAGGCAGAAAAAGATGCTTATATTGCATCACTTGATGAAAAAGTTAAATATGAAGTTGCTCGTATGAAAGGTCTTGGTGAAATGGACCATGACGAATTAAATGAAACAACTATGGATATTAATAAACGTGTATTAAGAAAAATAACAGTATCTGATTGTGTTGCAGCTGATGCTATGTTTGAACGCCTTATGGGTGAAGAAGTAGAACCAAGAAGAGAATTTATTGAAGAAAATGCTCGTTATGTTAAGAATTTGGATATTTAGGAGGTTAAGGTATGGAAAATGATGAAAACAAAATAGAAGAAACTCCAGAAGTAGATTATGGTGGAGAATTTCATGAAAAAGATAGTCATCGTGTTAATGATATCGTAACAGAAATATCTGATTCCTTTATAGACTATTCAATGAGTGTTATTACCTCTCGTGCAATTCCTGATTTACGTGATGGTTTAAAACCTGTTCATAGACGTATCTTATGGAGTATGTTAGAAGATGGTAACACCCCAGATAAACCTCATAAAAAATCAGCAACAACAGTCGGTAATGTTATGGGTAGATATCATCCACATGGTGATAGTTCAATTTATGATGCAATGGTAAGACTTGCTCAAAACTTTAATCAAAGATATATGTTAGTAGATGGTCATGGTAACTTTGGTAACATCGAAGGTGATGGAGCGGCAGCTTACCGTTATACAGAAGCAAGACTAGCTAGAATATCTCTTGAAATGTTAAGAGATATCAATAAAGAAACGGTAGATATGATGCCAAACTATGATGAAAGTCGAGTAGAACCAGTAGTTTTACCTTCTAGATTCCCTAACGTATTAGTTAATGGATCTATGGGTATTGCTGTTGGTATGGCAACAAATATACCACCACATAATTTAACTGAAGTTATTAATGGTTGTATTGCTTATATAGATGATAATAATATCGATACTGCTGGATTGATGAAATATATTAAAGGACCAGATTTTCCTACAGGTGGTATTATCTTAGGAAATTCAGGTATCAAGAAAGCTTATGAAACTGGTAGGGGAAGTATTACTATTCGTAGTAAAGCTTATATTGAAGAAAAACAAAATCATAATCAAATTGTGATTACTGAAGTTCCATATGGTGTTAATACTATGGAGTTAAAGAACAAAGTTGCAGAGCTTGTCCACAATAAGATTATTGAAGGGATTTCCGACTATCATACCGATTTAAAAGATGGCGTTAAGATAACAATTACACTAAAGAAAGATGTTAATGCCCAAGTAGTATTAAATAATTTATATAAACATACTAATTTCCAAGTTAACTATGGAATTATATTCCTAGTTATTGATAATGGAACACCAAAAACATTATCTTTAAAAGAAATTATTGCAAAATATATTGATCATCAAAAAGAAGTAATCATTAGAAGAACTAGATATGATTTAAAGAAAGCAGAAGAAAGAGTTCATATCTTAGAAGGCGAAAAGATATGTCTTGATAATATAGATGAAGTTGTAAATATCATTAGAAGTTCTAAAGCTGATGAAGAAGCTCAAAATAGATTGATGGAGAGATTTGGATTAGATGAAATCCAAGCTCAACATATTCTTGATATGCGTTTAAGAAAATTAACAGGATTATCAAGAGAAGCTGTTTTAGCTGAATTAGAAGAATTAAGAAAGAAAATTGAAGATTATAATGATATTCTTGCTAATGAATCTAGAGTATTAGGTATTATTAAACAAGAAATGATTGAGATTAGAGATAAATATGGTGATGAACGTCGTACTGATATTGATATGACTGCAATCGATTACATAGAAGATGAATCTTTAATTCCAGTTGAAAACATTATTATCTCTTTAACTAATAAAGGTTATGTTAAGAGAATATTAACTGATACTTATAAAACGCAACATCGTGGAGGTGTTGGAATTAAAGGTATGACAACTAATGAAGAGGATTTCGCTGAACAATTAATTAATGCCAAAACTCATGATTATATCTTATTCTTTAGTAATAGAGGTCGTGTATATCGTATTAAAGGATACGAGATACCAGAATTTTCTAGACAATCTAAAGGATTACCAATTATTAATTTACTTCCTCTTGAAAAAGAAGAAAAGATTAGATCTGTAGTTGTTGTCGATCCTAATGATGATACTTATAATTATTTAGTATTTGCTACAAGAAGAGGTTTAGTAAAACGTACTAGAATTGAAGAGTTTGATAATATTCGTACAAGTGGTAAGATTGCTATTATCTTAAAAGAAGATGATGAACTAGTTAAAGTAGATAAAACTACTGGTGATAATGAAATTATTGTTTGTTCAAGTGCTGGTAGAGCTGTTAGATTTAATGAAAATGAAATTAGATCTATGGGTCGTAATACATCTGGTGTTAAAGGAATAGATATTACTGATGCCGAAGTTGTAGGTTGTGAAGTAATAACTGATTCTGTTGATCAACAAATCTTAATTATTACAAAACTTGGTTATGGTAAGAAAACAAATGTGGGTGAATTTAGATTAACTCACCGTGGCAGTAAAGGTGTTAAAGCTCTAAATGTTACTGATAAGAATGGACAATTAGTTTCTATTAGAACAGTAACAGGGGACGAAGATTTAATGGTTGTTACTGATAAAGGTGTAATAATTAGATTATCTCTTGAAAATATTTCAACATTAAAGAGAGCTACACAAGGTGTTAGATTAATTAGATTAAAAGATGATCAAACAGTTGGTTCTGTGGCTATCGTTTCTAAAGAAGATGATGAAGAAATGGAAGAAGATGTTTCTGAAGAAACCAATGAATCAAGATCTGATGAAATAGTTAATAATGAAGAAGAGGCTTAATGCCTCTTTTTATTTCCCGGGAAATAAAAAAATATTTCACGTGAAATAAAATATAAATATGATATTGACCTTTAATTCTTAATGTAGTATTATATTTACGTGCAATAAGTGACGTGGAACCAGGTCAGGATCGAGAGATAGCAGCCTTAACATTATCCACTTATGTGCACTTTTTTTTGGAGTAATATTATGAATATATATATGAAAGAAGCATATGAGGAAGCTAAGAAATCTATATCTCTTAATGAGGTTCCTGTTGGTGCTGTTATTGTTAAAAATAACAAAGTGATTGCTAAAGCACATAACTTATCTTATATGAATGGAATTAATAGTCACGCGGAAATACTTGCTATTAATCTTGCTATTAAAGAATTGAATGATTGGCGATTAAATGATTGTGAATTGTATGTTACCTTAGAACCGTGCCCAATGTGTGCAGGCGCAATTATTCAATCAAGAATTAAGAAAGTTTATATAGGTACTAAATCAAATATTAAGTCTAACTCTAAAATAATTGAATCAATTTTTAACAATAATGATTATTATCATAGTGTAGATTTTGAATATTTAAATGATGAGAAGTGTTCTGAAATAATATCGAAGTTTTTTAAACAAAAAAGATAAAATAAATGTATATTTTTTGTTTAGGAGTCGATATTTTTTTATAAATAAGATATAATATTTCAAGGAGGAATTATATGGCATATCAAGCTTTGTATCGAAAATATAGACCTCATAATTTTGAGGATTTTATTGATCAAGATAATATTAAACAAATTTTAATTAATTCTATTTCGAATAATAAGTTATCGCATGCTTATCTTTTTGCTGGACCAAGAGGAATTGGTAAAACATCAATGGCTAAAATTTTTGCTAAAGCTGTTAACTGTTTAAAGTTTGATGAACATAATGAAGTTTGTGACGAATGTGAGAATTGTATTGAATGTAATAATAATACTGTAGATATAATTGAAATCGATGCAGCTAGTAATAATGGTGTTGATCAAATTCGTGAATTAAAAAATAAAATCAGTATTGTTCCGAGTGTTTTGAAATATAAAGTTTATATTATTGACGAAGTTCATATGCTAACTAATAGTGCTTTTAATGCTTTATTAAAAACTTTAGAAGAACCTCCTTCATACGTAATCTTTATCTTAGCTACTACAGAATTTTATGAAGTTCCTGAAACTATTGTATCAAGATGTCAGTGTTTCAATTTCTCAAGAATTTCTATTGATAGTTTAATTAAAAGATTAACTTTTATATCGAAAGAAGAAAAAATAAAAATTGATGATGAAACGATAAAAGAAATAGCTTATTTCTCAAACGGTGGTTTAAGAGATGCTATTGGCGTCTTAGATAAATTAAATTCATTCACTAATGGCAAAATTACGAAAAAAGATTTTGAATCTATCAACAATCTGGTTTCTCATGAAGATATTGTTAATTTATATAATAAGATTCATGAGAATGATTATCAGTTCGTCTTAAGTCTTTTAGCTAAGATAAATCAAGATGGTTATAATTTCAATAACTTTATTGAACAATTAATGATTTATATTAGAGATTCTATTGTTGATTCATATATTAATAATAAAAGATATGATTATCTTCAAGAAGATGTTATTTTGATTAAAAAACTTAATTCTTTATCTGAAGAATTAAAGCATAGTCTTAACCCATACATTATTTCCCAAGTCTATTTTTTAGAAATGATGGATAAAAATATTTCCCAGGAAATAAAATTAGATGAAGAAGAAAATAAAAATGAAGTAAAAGAGAATAAAATTATTTCCCGGGAAATAAAAAAAGAATCAGAAAAACCAAAAGCAGTAGAAAAAAAGAAAAAAGAAGTTGATGATTGGGTTATAAATGAAGAAGTAAAAGCAAATTTGATCAATAATGCTTTAGCATCAGCTAATAAGACAATTAAAGATAAATATGTTAGATGTTGGGATTCGTTACCTGAATATTTTAATTCTCGTAAATATGGTAAAATGGCTCAACTTGTATCTGATACTTTTCCAATGGTTGTTGGTGAAGGTTATATGATTCTTACTACTGATGTAGGTGCAATTATTGATAATATTTATAAAAGTGTTAGTGTTTGTGAAGAGTTGATTAATAAATTAACAAATGATAATATAAGAATAGTCGTTGTTTTAAATAATGACTTTAATAATATTAAGACTAAATATGTTAATGATATTAAAAATGGTATCAAATATGAGATTGTTGAAGAAAATCGCGATCTTATTGAAAAACCACAAGGTGATTTAGTTACCAAAGCAATTAATATATTTGGTGAAGATTTAGTAGATATAGAATAGGAGTGATTAATTATGAATATGCAAGCAATGTTAAAACAAGCTCAAGCAATGCAAAGAGATATGATGAAAGCCAAAGAAGAAATTGATAAGACTTCTTTTGTTGGTGAGAACGGTTTAGTTAAAGTAACAATGGATGGTACAAAGAAGATTACTAGTGTAGAAATTGATAAAGAAGGTTTTGAAGCTGATGATTTAGAAATGTTGCAAGATATGTTCCTTGTTGCTACGAATGATGCTATGAACAAAGTCGACAAACTTACTGAAGAAAAGATGGGTAAGTATACTAAAGGAATGCCTGGATTATTTTAATTATGTATCCAAAGAGTATTAAAAATTTAATTGAATCATTTAAATATTTCCCAGGTATAGGAGAAAAGACAGCTGAAAGGTTGGCTTTTTCTGTATTAAATATGGAAGATGATGAAATAAAGATGATTTCTGATAGTTTATTATCAATTAAAAAGAATCTTAAAAGATGTTCAATTTGTAATAATTTATCAGAAACAGATATATGTTCAATTTGTGATGACAAATTAAGAGATGCTAATACTTTATGTGTTGTAGAAGATCCAAAAACTATTTTTTTGATTGAAAAAACAGGCCTTTATCATGGGTATTATCATGTTTTATCTGGCTTGATATCATCTTTTGATGGTATTTCACCTGAAAAACTCAATCTTCATAAGTTAATAGATAGAATTGAAAATAATAAGTTTAAAGAAGTTATTATTGCTGTTAAACCTTGTATCGAGGGAGAAATGACAGCATTATATATTAATAATATTCTATCTGGAATGAATGTTTCAGTAACTAGGTTAGCATCAGGAATTCCTATGGGTGCTGATATGGATTATGTTGATGCTCTTACTTTGGAAAGAGCTTTTGATAATCGTAAAAATATATCTTAGGAGGCTTTATGGTTAATAATGAAGAACTATTATCTAAAATTAATAAGTTTTCTCATGCATATTTAATTAATTCAAATAATTTAGATGCTAGTTTTTCTTTTGCCAAAGATCTAGCTAAAAAGATTATTATTAGTACAAATGATGAATTGTTATATAAAAATGAAGAAATATCTAATTTAATTGATGAGAATTCCTTCGATGACTTCTTTGTTTTAAATCCTGATAATTTAAATATCAAAGTAGATGAATTAAATGAATTATTAGATTATTTTGAAACAAAGTCCTTAAGAAACAATGGGAATAGAGTTTATGTTATTTATGGAATAGAAAGACTTCGTCCTGTTTTTGCTAATAAATTATTAAAATTTATTGAAGAGCCACAAGATAATATATTTGGTATTATTCTTACTCAAAATATGGATGGTGTTCTTCCTACCATTATTTCACGTTGTCAGACAATTAACTTAAAATATGATGTTAATATTGCTTTAGATAAGATATCTGATATGAAGAAGTTCTTGGAATTTTTTATCCACAATAAAGTTGATACTATTGCTTATACTAACGATTTCTTTTTAAAGTATGAAGGAAATAGAAAAGAATATATTGATTGTTTTAGTGCAATTGAAACAATTATTTCTAATCAAATTAATAAGTATTATGGTAATAGTTTTAATGAAGAATATCTTGTTTCTTCATTAGATGAAATAAATATAAACAAATTAATTAAAATGCTAAATATTACAAGCAAATTAAAGGGATTAGTTAATAATAATATTAATTTGAATTTGCTTATAGATAGATATATAATTGAAATGGAAAGAGGTGATTAACTTGCCAAGAATAGTAGGAATCACATTTAATAAAAAAGGTAGAGTATATAATTTCAATGCCTTAGATTATAAATTAGAAATCGATGATGAAGTTATTGTTGAAACCGAAAAAGGTATGCAATATGGATTTGTTTCATCAGAAGTAAAAGAAATTGATAATAATGAATTTAGTCTTCCTTTGAAAGATGTTATAAGAATATCTACTCAAAAAGATAAGAAAATATATAAATCTAATGTTGAAGATGCTAAAAAAGCTCTTGAAAAAAGTAGAGAAATAGTTGAAGAACTTGGTCTTGATATGCATTTACTTGATGCAAGTTATACCTTTGATCGAAAACAATTATTATTTAATTTTTTAGCAGATGAACGAGTTGATTTTCGTGAGCTAGCTAAAAGACTTGCTCAAATATATAAAACAAGAATTGAATTAAGACAAATTGGTATTCGTGATAAAGCTAAAGAAGTAGGCGGTATCGGGCCATGTGGAAGAGTTCTTTGCTGTAATAGTTTTTTAACTGATTTATCTGGTGTAACAATTAATATGGCTAAGAATCAATTATTAGCTCTTAATCCAACAAAGATTAATGGTGTTTGTGGAAGACTTCTTTGTTGTTTGAATTACGAAGATATTGTCTATACTAAATTACGTGAAAAGATGCCTGATATCGGTGATTACTATAAAAGTAAAGCTGTATCTGGTAAAGTCGTAGATATGAATGTTTTAAAACAAAAAATATATGTTGATGATGGTAATAATACAGTAGAGGTAGATTTATCTAATGGAAAGTATTAATACCCTTGTTGGATATGATAATTTAGTTATTTACCAAAATGATGACTGGTTTAAGTTTTCTCTTGAATCGGTCCTTTTGCCGTCTTTTGTAGTTATCAACAAAAATGTGAATAAAATTTTAGATTTGTGTTCAGGAAATGCCCCTATACCAATTCTTTTATCTACAAAGACTAAAAAGAAAATTTTAGGAGTTGAAATCCAAAAAGATTTATGTGATTTAGCTAATAAATCGATAAAAGCAAATCGTTTAGAAAAGCAAATTGAGATTATTAACGATGATTTAAATAATATATTTAATCTTTACGAAAGTGATTATTTTGATATAATTACATGTAATCCGCCATATTTTAAGAATATTGATGATTCTAAGAAAAATGAAGATATTCATAAAATAATTGCAAGACATGAAGTTAAAACTAATATTGAACAAATAATTAAATTATCCAAAAAACTATTAAAAAATGGTGGAAAGCTATATTTAGTTCATAGAACAGAGCGTTTCTTTGAAATAACTAATCTTTTAATGGGAAATAATCTTATGCCTAAAAGAATAAGACTTATTTATCCAAAAGAAGGTGAAGATTCAAATTTATTTATGATTGAAGCAACAAAGAATGGTTCTTATGGATTAAAGTTTGAAAGTCCTTTATACGTTCATAATAGTGATGGATCATATAAAGATGAAATAAAAAGAATATTTAAAATGGAGTGATGATTATGAAATTAATCGTGGGCTTAGGTAATCCAGGACGTGAATATGAAGATACTAGACATAACGTTGGTTATATGGTTGTTGATAATTTTGTTAAAGCTAATGCATTAGGTACGTTTACGGAAAAGTTTAACGCTTTATTATTAAAGACAACATTTAATAATGAACAATTAATCATTGTTAAACCATTATCATATATGAATTTATCTGGTGATGTTGTTCGTAAAGTAGTTGATTATTATAAAATTGATGTTAGTGATATCATTGTTATTCATGATGACTTAGATATGCCTGTTGGTAAGATTAAGTTAAAACTTGGTGGATCTAGTGGTGGTCATAATGGAATTAAAGACATTACTAATAAACTTGGTAATGAAAACTATAAACATTTAAAAATAGGTATTGCGAATAATAAAAATATTGATACCAAAGATTATGTCTTAGGTAAATTTAAAGATAATGATTTAAAAGAAATTATGTTTGCTATCTATCATGCTAATGATATCTTAAAAGATTATTTTAAATATGATTTTAATGATTTAATGAGTAGATATAATGGGGTTTATGATGGATTATCTAACTAATCTATTTAAAATTGATAATAAAAAAAATATAGGCTTAAAGGGATTAACCGATGAGTCTTTTTGCGTTTATGTTTATGATTATTTTTGTAAAAATAATAAAAGTATCATTATTGTTACGCCAACTTTATTTGAAGCTAATAAACTTTTAAATAGTTTAGAAACATATACAAAAGATGTTCTTTTCTTTCCGATGGATGATTTTTTAACAAGTATGGCTATTGCAATGTCACCAGATCTTAAAGTAACAAGAATAGAAACATTAATAAGTTTAATTAATGATGATAAAAAAATTATTGTAACTCATTTAATGGGATATTTGCGCTATTTACCTACCAAAGAACTATTTAAGAAAAATATTTTAGATATTAAAATTGGTGATAGTTATGAAATAAAAGATTTAGCTAGTAAACTCGTGGATATCGGTTATGCTAGAGAAACTCTTGTATCTAAAACTGGTGATTTTGCATTACGTGGTTATATTCTTGATATTTTCCCTGTTGGCGAAGATAATCCAATTAGATTTGAGTTTTTTGGTGATGAAATCGATTCTATTAGATACTTTGATGTTGATAGTCAAACATCAATTAAGAAAGTAAATGAAGTAAGAATATATCCAATAACAGAATTTATTTATGATAAAGATAATGAAAATAATTATGACAATCAAAAGTATTTACCAAATTTATCCACAACAGTTGTGAATATTAATGATTATTTAGATGATTTCACCATCTTTGTTAAAGATTATTCCACAATAAGAAGTTTGTATAAAGAGACTAAAGATCAAATAAAAGAATATAAAGAGAATAAAGATACTGATTATAAAGGTAATTATATGCATAATCTTGATATGTTTGATTATCCGATGATTCATTATCTAACTAAAGATAGTTTGTTATCAGGTTTTGATCTTGATTATGTTAATTATAAGATTAAAGAAGTTCCATATTTTCGTGAAAACATTGAAGCGATAGAAGGCTATTTAAGAGATAATAGTAATAAAACAATTATCTTGTGTTTAAAGAAGATTCAAATAAAAAGTTTTTTAAGAAATATTGATATTCCGTATATTTTAACAAATTTTGATAATATTATTGAAGGTAAAATAAATATTGTTGATTTTGATATGAATGGTGGTTTTATCTATAATGATACAATTATTATTACAGATAAAGAATTATTTAATATTAGTGTTACTAAAAAGAAATATAAAACCAAATTTAAATATTCATCAAAAATAAAAGATTTAAATAAACTAGAAATTGGTGACTTTGTTGTTCATGATACTCATGGTATTGGTATATATAATGGGGTTAAAACGTTATCAATGAATGATATTAAAAAAGACTATTTAGAGGTTTTATATAAAGGAAATGATAAATTATATATTCCTGTTGAAAAAATTGATTTAATAAGTAAATTCTCTGGTAAGGAAGGTGTTCTTCCTAAAGTTAATTCTTTATCTGGTACAGAATGGCAAAAGACGAAAATGCGTGTTGCAAGTAAAGTTCATAATATAGCTAAAGAATTACTTGAAATATATGCAAAACGTGAAGCATCTATTGGTTTCAAATATAAGCCAGATGATGAATTACAAGAATTGTTTGAGAATGAATTTGTTTACCAACCTACCGAAGACCAAATACTTGCAATTAAGCAAATTAAAGATGAAATGGAAACATCTAAACCAATGGATCGACTATTATGTGGTGATGTTGGATTTGGTAAAACAGAAGTTGCTTTTAGAGCTATCTTTAAAGCTATAATGAATGGAAAACAAGTAATGTATTTATGTCCAACAACGATTCTTGCTATGCAACAATATAATAATGCTGTTGATCGTTTTAAAGATTTTCCAATAACAATTGGTTTATTAAATAGATTTGTAACAACTAAGAAAGCGAATAGTATTATTGAAAATTTTAATAAAGGTACTGTTGATTTCTTAATTGGTACTCATAAAATTCTTAATGATCAGATTAAACCTAAAGATTTAGGTCTACTTGTAATTGATGAAGAACAAAGATTTGGTGTTGCTCATAAAGAAAAGATAAAAAAATACAAAGCTAATATTGATGTTTTAACGCTTACTGCAACCCCAATACCAAGAACCTTACAAATGTCTTTAGTTGGTATTCGTAGTTTATCTCTTATCTTAACACCACCAATAAATCGTTATCCTATTCAAACATATGTTGTTGAAGAAGATAAAATGTTGATTAGAGATGCTATCTATAAAGAATTAGCAAGAAATGGACAAATCTTTATTCTTTATAATCATGTTGATTTAATAGAGCATAAAGCTTATGAAATTCAAAGTTTAGTACCAGAAGCAAGAATAATTGTTACCCATGGTCAAATGGATAAAAATCAAATAGAAGATTGCATGTTTAAATTTATTAATCATGAAGCTGATATCTTATTATGTACAACAATTATTGAAACAGGTATTGATATTCCAAATGTTAATACTTTAATCATTCTTGAAGCTGATCACTTTGGTTTATCTCAACTTTATCAAATTAGAGGAAGAGTTGGAAGAAGTGATAAGATTGCATATGCTTATATGATGTATAAGAGTGGTAAAGTCTTAGGAGAAAATGCTGTTAAGAGATTAAAAGCAATTGAAGAGTTTACTTCTTTAGGAAGTGGCTTTAAAATAGCAAACCGTGATTTATCAATTAGAGGAGCTGGAGATATTCTAGGTAGTGAACAAGCAGGATTTATTGATTCTATTGGTGTTGACTTGTACTTAAAAATATTAAATGAAGAAGTAGAAAAACTTAAAGGAACATACAAAGAAGAGAAAGAAGAAGCTGATTCTAATAAAGCGCTTATTAATGTTACAACCCATATTGATGATAATTATGTTTATGAAAACGAAATTAAGATTGAAATTCATCGTTTAATTAATACTATTGATTCTTATGATAAACTAATGGAAGTAAGAAAAGAGCTTGAAGATCGTTTTGGTAAAATCAATAAAGATATTGAAATATACATGTATGAAGAATGGTTTGAAAAGATTGCAAAAGATTTGGATATAATAAAAGTAAATCAAACAAAGACTACTGTTGAAATCATCTTTAGTGCTAATAAATCAAATGAAATCGATGGCGAAAAGCTATTTATGAATGCGTATGATATTTCAAAGTACTTTAAGTTTAGTTACAAAAATAGATGTTTAAGTATAACACTAGAGGTCGTAAGATTAGAGAAACATTACATTTATTACTTAATAGATTTACTTAAAACCATGCTTTAATTAATAAAAAGTGTAGAAGCTACACTTTTTTTATGATATAAAATGAATTTGTAAAAATTGACAAAAAGCTCTCTAATTTGTTATTCTAATTATAGTAGGGAGGATATGAATGAGTGAAGAAGAAGTAAGTAAAGAACTTGCCAAAAAGAATCAAGAAATATACATCAACAAACTTCTCAAAGATTTAGATCAGAACTATGAAAACTTAAAAATTGTTATTGAAAATTTAATAATTTTATTTTTTAAAGAATTAGATAATCGTACCTATGAGATATCTATTGAATGTGATAATACTTTATCTCGTGACGAAATTAGTAATAGAATAAGAAAATTTTTTATTCTGTTAAAAGATGCTCTTTTTAAAGATATAGATACAAATAAAACAACATTAGAAGGAGTTGTTGTTAACAATGATTTTATGCAATATGTTAATCAATTAGAAATGATTTCAAGTTCTTTAATTACAAATATTCAAGAATTATATTTAAAAGAAGCTGATAGTTTAATAAATGATGTTTCTATTGGTTTTGATGATTTCTCTAAAGAGAGATTAGAAAAACTAATTAAAGAGATTATATATAATCGTTTTATGGAGAAACTAAAATCAAGTATTGGTAATATAAATCTTATATTAATTAATAATTATCAAGAAAATAATAATCACTTAGATCACATGAATGAAAAAACAGCTGCCATTACTAGATAATACTTGTATTTTAATATTTTAGATGTTATAATCATTGCATATTTATCAATGAAGAAATGAGTAGGTATATAAGATTTATAGAGAATCTTTGTTTGGTGTAAGAAGATAATTGAATATATCGAAGTATGGTTTTGGAGATAAACCGGGTCGCTACGTTAAAGTTTGAGTGCATAGTTTTCTATGAATTAAGGTGGTAACACGGTATATTTCGTCCTTAGGAATTTATCGTGTTTTTATTTTGGTGGTGATAATATGAAAGTATTTTTATATAATAAATATTTATTAACAACAGGGAATAAAATCCGGATGTGTAATTAAATATTTTAAATATGATAAAAATGATTGTTAAAAGGAGGTAATATTATGAGTAAATTTATGATAACAACAGCTATTCCATATGCTAGTGGTAAAAGTCATATTGGTAATGTATATGAAGATGTATTAGCAGATGCCATAGCGAGATACCATAGAAAACATGGTGATGATGTTTATTTTCAAGTAGGACTTGATGAACATGGTTTAAAAATTGAAACAAAAGCTAAGGAAGCAGGTATTTCACCACAAGAATATGTAGATGAAATTGCGGTTAATTTTAAAGAGATGTTAGACTTACTAAATATTAGTTATTCTAGGTTAGTTCGTACTACAGATCCTGATCATTGTAAAAGAGTAGAAAATATCTTTAATAAATTACATGAACAAGGAGATATTTATAAAAGTGTTTATGAGGGATGGTATTGTACCCCTTGTGAATCATTTTATACTGAATCTCAATTAGTAGATGGTAAATGTCCTGATTGTGGACGTCCTGTAGAAAAAGCAAGTGAAGAAGCTTATTTCTTAAAACTAACTAATTATGAAGATCGATTAGTAGAATATATTAATAGTCATCCTGAATTTTTAGTACCTGAATCACGTAAGAATGAGTTAATAAATAATTTTATTAAACCAGGATTACAAGATTTATGTGTATCAAGAAGTACATTTACATGGGGAGTTCAAGTTCCTTTTGATAAAAAACATGTAATTTATGTTTGGGTTGATGCTTTAATTAACTATATTACATTCTTAGGATATGATGTTGATGGTAGTAGTGAAGAATTTAAAAAATATTGGCCAGCTGACTTACAGTTAATTGGTAAAGATATTTTTAGATTCCACGCTATTTATTGGCCTATTATCTTAATGGCTTTAGGATTAGAATTACCAAAACAAATTTTTGGTCATCCATGGCTATTATTCTCTAATGATAAAATGAGTAAGAGTGTAGGTAATATTGCTTATGCCGATGATTTATGTAAGAAATATGGAACAGATGCGATAAGATATTATTGTCTTCATGAAATACCTTATGCTCAAGATGGTAATTATACAGAAGACTTACTAATTGAAAGAATTAATAGTGATCTTGCCAATGTCTTAGGTAATTTAGTAAATAGAACTATATCAATGGGAAATAAGTATTTTGATGGCAAAGTTACTAATAAGAATATTACTGGTGACTTTGATGATGATTTAAAAAGTGTTATGGCCTCTGTACCTGAAAAGGTTAAAAAGAATATAGATTCTATTCACTTAATAGATGCTTTAGATGCCATCTTTGATTTATTTAGAAGATGTAATAAGTATATTGATGAGACAACTCCATGGGTTTTAGCTAAAGAAGAAGATAAAAAGGATCGATTAGAAACAGTAATATATAATTTATTAGAAGGAATAAGAGTAGGTGCGGAAATACTTAGTCCATTCTTACCAGAAACTAGCGATAAAATATTTAGTCAATTAAATATCGATAATCATAGTGAAGAATATGTTTCTAGTAATGAATATCAATTAGGTACTCCAAGTCCACTATTTATGAGGATTGATAAAAATGAGAGATAAATGTTTGATTGATACCCATTGTCATATGGATTTAACAAATGACGTTGATACAATAATTATGGAAGCTGATAACAACAATGTTAAAAGAATGATTATCTCAGGTTGTGATAAAAAAAGTATTCGTGATGGATTAGAAATTATCTATCGTTATGATGAAATTTTTATGACAGCTGGCTTTCATCCTGATGAAGCTGATGTAGTAACAGATAAAGATTTAGAAGATTTAGAAACGGTTATTAAAACTAATAAAAAAATTATTGGTGTAGGTGAAATCGGGCTTGATTATTATCATAATGATGATAATCGTGATAAACAAATTGAATTATTTGAAAAGCAATTAAAACTTGCTGAAAAATATGATTTACCAGTCGTAATTCATTCAAGAGATTCTATTCAAGATATTTATGATATCTTAGCTAAACATAAGAATCGCGGTGTTATTCACTGTTTTAGTGGTAGTTTAGAAATGGCAAGAGAATTTGTTAAAATAGGTTTTTATCTAGGTATTGGTGGAGTTATTACTTTCAAAAATAGTAAATTAAAAGATATTTTCGAAGAGATCACCCTTGATAATATTGTTTTAGAGACAGATAGTCCATATCTTTCTCCAGAACCATATAGAGGTCGTCCTAATGCGCCTAAGAATGTTAAAATTGTTGCACAATTTCTAGCTAAACTTCTTAATGTTCCACTATCAGAAGTTACAGAAAAGACTTTTGATAATACATTAAAAATTTATAATGTAAAATAAAGAGTATTTTTATACTCTTTTTTACATGCCTAAACCTCGATTTTTCTTGATAAAATTGACTTGAAATATAAAAAATGTTATAGTTTTGATAGGATAGTAGGTGATACTATGGGAGTGAAAAGAAGAGTAAAACACTATTTCCTGGGAATAGTATATTTAAGTCTTCTAGTATTCATTATTTTTAGTGGAAATAAATCATATTCAATATCAACTACCAATACGAACGGAGTTAAATCTGTTCAGTCATCACAGATTGTTCAAAAAGTTGAAAGAATAAAAAAAGTGTTTAGTACAAATGAAATAAGGCTTAATGGGCCTAAAGGAATGATTGAATTTAAAGGAACATTAACTGGTTATGGACCAGACTGTGAAGGTTGTGGTGGTCGTGTTGGATGTTCACCTAATCAAGATGTTCGAAATGGCAATATTTATTTTTATGATAAACAATATGGAAAAATAAGAATATTAGCAGCTGATAAATCAATTCCATGTGGAAGTATAATTCGAATTGATAATTATAGATTTAACAATTATAACCCTCTTTATGGTATTGTTTTAGATAGAGGAAGTGCAATTGTTGGTCTTACAATGGATTTATTATATCCAAGTGAAAAAGATACAGAAATAATAGGTAGAAATTATAATATTAACTTTACTGTAGAAAGATGGGGATGGTAATATGACGAAAAAGAAACAAGCCTTTTTATCCTTAGCTGGATTAACAATTATGATTGTACTATTGGTTGGGGTATCATACTCATTAACAGATTATTCCCAAATACCAAAAAATAATATGATATCTAATGGTAGTTTAATTTTCGATTTTGATAATAAAGAGGCAGTTTTAAAAAACAAATATCCTATAAGTTATAGTGATATGATTAATGAAGAATATGGTAATGAAAATAATAATTCTTTGATTATTAATTTTAAAATAAACGGTTATAATTCATTACCAAATGGCATGAACTTTAAAATAACGCTAGCTTTAGATAAAGAAAAATCTGGAGAAAATATCTTTGATGATAGTCTTATTTATGCTCAAATAATCCCTAAAAAATTGATGCCAGGATATAAAGTTCTTGATTTTGGAACAAATGAAGGATCAACCTTTGGATCTAATGGTGAAGGAGCTCCTTTAACAGGAATAAATAAAGGAAATGAATTAAGTTTGTTAATTGGTAATGTTCACACAACTGCTCCAGATGCATATCAAGATTTTGAGATAAGAATATGGCTAGATTCAAGAAAAGTAATGATATCAGATACTGTAAATCGAAATATAAATAATCGTGCTCTTGATGTACCAGATATGGAAAACAACCTTATTGCATGTAATAGTGAAGATCTTGGTAAAATCGTTTATCGAACAAGTGAATTTAATGAAATGATGTCAATAATTAAGATAAAAGCAGTGAATTATTAAGGAGATTTTTCTCCTTTTTATTTTTGTAAAAATCATTGAATAATTAAAATACATATGTTACTCTTATTATAGAGTAAGGAGGATAAAGATGATAAACAATACTAGTAAACAAATCTTATTATCCGTAATTGGTGTAGCTGTTCTTATTATTGCAGTAATTGGTGTATCATTTGCATTTTTTACCTATACAAGAATAGGTGCTAATAGTAACAATATTGTAGGAGCAGGAAATATCGATTTTAAATTTGCTGATGGCAATACCCTTAATTTAGTTAATCCATATCCTATAAGTTCAGAAGAAGGTCGTACATTAATAGACGATGGACATGTTGTTAGATTTACTGTTTCTGGAAACGTTAGTGATGGTGCTATTAATTATGTTGTTAAATTAATTCCTGGTGAACAAGACGAGAATAGAATTAAATTTAATGATTCTGAAGTATTTGCTTATATATCTAGTCCAGAATTAGAAGGTATAACATTTAATCCTCGTGGTTCATTTGGAACAACAGGTCAAGCTATTGGAAATGAAGAAGTAATCCTAGGAACAGGAACCTTAACTTCAAAAAGTCATGTCGATAAAGAATTTGAAGTTCGCCTATGGGTTGATGATAGTGTTGTATCAGTTTCTGAAAACGGTACATATACTCCAGAAGAACTAAGTAATATGTATTATTCTATGAAAGTAAAAGTAGAAGTTCAAAACAATTCTTAAAGAATTGTTTTTTTTTGTAAAATAATTGCTTTATAAAATTAATTATTATATAATGAAAATAGGACATGATCCAATGTGCAAGGAGGGACAAGAATGAGAATTACACATGTTAAAGTTCGTAAGGTTAATAAGGAAGGTTCTAATCTAAAAGCTTTCGCTGAAGTAAGATTAGATGAATGCTTTGTAGTTAAAGACATTCGTATCATTCAAAAACCTGAAAAGATGGTAGTTGCAATGCCAAGTAAAACAATCACAACTTATGACAAAGAAAATGAAGGTGAACAATTACATGTAAGTAAAGATTTAGCTCATCCAATCAACAAGGAAACTAGAGAAATGTTTAATGACACTATCCTTGGAGTATATGAAAGAGCTACTGAAGATGTATACGAAGAAGATATAGAAGAATAAGGATTTATTCCTTATTTTTTATTTTTGTAAAATGCATGTATATTATCGATGTAAACTTAATGTATACTAGGGAAACATTCTCTTTACGTTCTGTTGATAATAAAGGCTCTATTTTATATAATTAAAATAGGAGTCATTGTATGAAAAAGAAGAAGTCAAATTATTCAAAATTTCGTATTTTTCTTTTGTTTTTGCTATGTGTTGGATTATTTATAACTTTAGCCGTTTCATTTATTAATGGCTCTTATAAAATCCGTGCCAAAGAGAAAGAAGAAGAAGAACTTATTAATAGATTAGCGTCTCTTAAAGAAGAAGAGGAAAGATTAGATGGGGAAATATCGCGGTTACAAGACCCAGAGTATTTAGCAAGATACGCTAGAGAAAAATATTTTTATTCTAAAGATAATGAATTAATAATTCGTATTCCAGAAGATGAATAAGATGTGAAATATAAAAGTTATCTATTGCGATAACTTTTTTAATTAGATAAAATAGATGGAAAGGAGTTTTTATGGACTTAGTTTATAATTTCCTAGAGAAAACAATTTGTCTTACAAGTAAAGATATTATAGTTGTTGGAGTATCAGCTGGACCTGATTCCATGGCTTTACTATATATTTTAAATAAATTAAGAGAGAAAATTGGCTTTAAAATCATTGTTGCTCATGTTAATCATAATGTTCGAAAAGAAAGTTTTGAAGAAGAAGTATTTTTAAAGAACTATTGTGATGAAAGAAACATTCTTTTTGAAAAAATGATTATTGAAAAATATGGTGATGATAATTTTCATAATGAAGCAAGAAATATTAGATATAATTTTTATCGTAGTATAATTAGTAAATATTATGCTAATTATTTAATGACTGGTCATCATGGAGATGACTTAGTAGAAACCGTTTTAATGCGTATTGTACGTGGTTCTACGCTTAAAGGATATAGTGGCTTTAATAAGATTGTTGATATGAAGACATATAAGATTGTAAGACCTCTTATTTATGCTACTAAAGATGAAATCGAAAAGTTTGATATTGATAATAATATTCCTTATCGAGTTGATAAGAGTAACTATAAAGATGTTTATACAAGAAATAGATATCGAAAGTATATTCTTCCCGTTTTAAAAAAGGAAGATAAAGATGTTCATCGTAAATTCATTAAATTTAGTGAAACCTTACAAGAATATGATAATTTTATAGATCGTGTTACTAAAAGTGTTATTAATGATGTATATGTTGATGGCATAATTAAAGTAAATGAATTTGTTAAAGAAGATAATTTAATTCAAAAAAGAATTATTGATCATATTTTAGCTACTATTTATGCAGATGATTTGATAGAAATAGATAATCGTCATGTATCAATCGTTCTTAAAGCAATTTATTCTAAAAAAGCAAGTATTAAGTATAATTTACCTAATGATTATGAAGTTGTAAAAGAATATGATAAAGTATACTTTAAAAAGGTTGTTGATCAATTATCAACATATGATATTGAACTTAATGAAGATTGTATTTTGCCTAATGGAATGCATTTAAAAAAGATTGATAGTTGCGACACTGATGGTAATGATATTTTAAGACTTAATAGTAATGACGTTTTGTTGCCTTTACGTGTTAGGACCAGAAAAAATGGTGATAAAATGATAATTAAAAATATGAATCAACATAAAAAAGTAAGTGATATTTTTATTGATAGTAAAATTCCTTTAGGAATAAGAGATAACTATCCAATTGTTGTTGATTCTAATGATAAAATTGTATGGATTCCTAAAGTAAAAAAATCGAAATATAATAGACGTAAAAATGAAACGTGTGATATAATATATAAATGTTGTTGAGAGGAGATTATTTATGAATAAAAAAGATGTTAAAAAGAATATACTTCCATATGTCTTCTTATTAGTAGTAATGGGAGTAATCATTTATATTTTCTATATATCTAATACTAAAGTTCATGAATTAACATATAATGAACTTATGAATACCATTGCAAATGGTGAAGTAGCAGAAATGGAAGTAACACCAAGTAGAGATGGTGGGGTTTATTACATTGAAGGTAAATTAAAATCTTATGGTGAAGATGAAACCTTTACGGTAACAACACCTTTATCAGAAGAGGTTATTAAAGATATTGTTGATGGTTATGAAAAATATGATTATAAAATAACAGTTTATAAAGATCCTTCTTCAAGTACTTTCTTAGCAATCTTCTTAAATTTCTTTCCACTTATTTTGATATTAGTACTTGGATACTTATTCCTTACTAAACAAGCTGGTGGAGCTGCTAAATCATTTGATTTTGGTAAGAGTAAAGCTAAATTATCTGATAGTAGAAATAAAGTAACATTTAAAGATGTTGCTGGGCTTAAAGAAGAAAAAGAAGAAGTTAAAGAACTTATTGATTTCTTAAAAAGTCCAAAGAGATTCCAAAAACTTGGAGCTAGAATTCCTAAAGGAGTACTATTAGTTGGTCCTCCAGGAACAGGTAAAACGTTACTTGCTCGTGCTGTAGCTGGTGAAGCAAACGTTCCATTCTATTATATTAGTGGATCTGATTTCGTAGAATTATTCGTTGGTGTAGGTGCTAGTCGTGTACGTGATATGTTTAAACAAGCTAAAGCTAACGCTCCATGTCTAATCTTTATTGATGAAATTGATGCAGTTGGTCGTCAACGTGGAACTGGTTTAGGTGGAGGACATGATGAACGTGAACAAACCCTTAACCAATTATTAACGGAAATGGATGGTTTTGGTACTAATGAAGGTATTATCATTATTGCTGCAACAAACCGTGCTGATGTTCTTGATCCAGCATTATTAAGACCAGGACGTTTTGATAGACAAGTAACAGTTAATTTACCTGATGTTAAAGGTCGTGAAGAAATCCTTGAAGTTCATGCAAGAAATAAGATTTTAGATAAAAATGTTAGTCTAAAAGCTTTAGCTAAAAGAACACCAGGATTTAGTGGTGCCGATCTTGAAAACTTATTAAATGAAGCAGCCTTACTTGCTGTTCGTCGTAATAAAGATTTAATTACATTACCAGAAATTGATGAAGCAACTGACCGAGTATTAATGGGACCTGCTAAAGTAAGTAAGAAATATACTGAAAAAGAAAGAAGCATGGTTGCTCACAATGACGCTGGAACTGCTGTTATTGGATTAAAATTATCAAGTGCTAATATTGTTCAAAAAGTAAC
>JAEEZO010000020.1 GCA_016291895.1 Caryophanales bacterium | reverse complement strand
TAGTAATTATTTTATTTATCTATTCAATTAAGAAATTTCCAAATAATAAAGTAGTTAATAAAAAAAGACTATTTACTTGTCTTATATTATTTATTTTATGTCATTTTATTTCTGTAAAACTCTTAGGTAAAGGTAATCTTGAACTTACATGGGATTCATGGCGTACACCAAAGAATATTTATAATAATTTTAATGATAATAATAAATGTTTAGCTTTAACAGGTTTATATGAATACAGTATTAGAGATTTTTATATGGTTTATTTAAAACCAGAAGAAACTTTAAGTGAGACTGAGAATAATTTCTTAAGTGATGTATTTAGTACAGCGAATGATCATCATGTTAAAAATAAATATACTGGTAAATATAAGAATAAAAATGTTATTTTCTTACAACTTGAAGGAATTGACGATTGGTTATTAACTAAAGAAATAATGCCTAATACTTATAGTTTACAAGATCATGCGATTAATTTTACTAATCATTATTCATTTTATAATGGTGGTGGTAGTACCTTTAATTCAGAATTTGCAGTTAATGTAGGTTATATGACACCATTTACATACCCAATAAACGCTTATACGTTAAATAAGAATGATTTTCCTTATTCTATGGCAAATCTTATGAAACAAGAGAATTATAATATTAAAGCTTTTCATATGAATAGTGGAGAATATTATAGTAGATCAATTAATTATCAAAACTTTGGTTATGATCAATACTTTGGTCTTAAAGATTTAAATGTTTATAGTGATAATGAATACTATTTGGATCGTGAACTTATTCTTAATGAAACTTTCTATAATGAAATGTTTAAAAGTGAAGGACCATTTATTAATTATATTATTACTTATAGTAATCATTTACCTTTTACAACTAAAAAAGGTGTTTGTAGACAACTACTTATGATTGATTATGAAGATGAAATAAAGGATATGTCAAGTAGTGAGAGAAATGAATTCATTTATAATCTTAATATGAGTGAAGAAGATTGTATTAAAAGACAAGCTCGTGAAACAGATTACTTTGTTGGTTTATTAATGCAAGGATTAAAAGATAATGGTCTTTATGATGATACTATTATTGTTGCTTTTACAGATCATTATTTATATACAGTATCAGATACAGAGATTCTTGCAAAGAATGGCAAAGATGTTAAGACAAATTTAGTTAATCATACACCATTCTTTATATGGAGTAGTAAGACTAAAAAAGAAGAAATCAAAAAAGTAACAAGTCAATTAAATATCTTACCAACATTTTTAAATTTAATGGGTGTTAATTATAATGAAAAATGGTATGTTGAAACAGATGCTTTAGATAAAAACTATCAACCAATAACCATCTTTAGTGATTTTTCATGGTATGATGGTAATGTTTATGTTGTTGATGGTGAAGTATCAAATAAAAAGAAAATAAATAAAGACGATTTAGATAAGAAAAATAATTATGTTGAATATTTAATAAAGAAAAATGATTTAGTACTTAAATATAATTATTTTAAAGATATTATTAATTAGGAGAGATTATGAAAAAAGTGAGTATCATTGTTCCATGTTACAATGAAGAAGAAAGTGTTCCACTCTTTTATGAAGAAGTAAAGAAAGTTTTTAAAGAACGTAAAGAACAATTAGAATTAATTTATGTTGATGATGGTTCTTCTGATAATTCTTTAAAAGTAATAAAGTCTTTAAAAGAAGATCCATGTGTTAAATACATTTCTTTTTCTCGTAATTTTGGAAAAGAAGCTGCTATGTATGCAGGACTTATGCAAGCAACAGGTAATTATATAACAATAATGGATGTTGATTTACAAGATCCACCATCACTTCTTCCTGAAATGATAAGATTAATTGAAGAAGAAGGATATGATATTGTTGGAACAAGAAGAGTAACAAGAAAAGGAGAACCTCCTATTCGTAGTTTTTTTGCAAGATGTTTTTATAAGTTAATAAATAAAATGAGTAATGTTGAAATGGTTGATGGCGCAAGAGACTTTCGTTTAATGAAAAGAATTGTTGTTGATAACATTTTAAGATTATCTGAATACAATCGTTATTCTAAAGGATTATTTAGTTTTGTTGGTTTTAAAACAAAATATTTAGAGTATGAGAATATTGAAAGAGTAGCGGGTACAACCAAATGGTCATTTTGGAAATTATTCAAATATGCTATTGAGGGAATTGTAGCTTTTACAACAATACCGCTTATCTTATCATTTGTTTTTGGAATACTTTTCTTTATTGCAGCTATTGTAATGTTTATTCTTGCTTTAACAACTGATTATAGTTCGTTATATCATATTATATGGATTATTCTATTTAGTAGTTCCATTATTTTAATGATGCTTGGAGTTATTGGTGAATATTTATCAAAAACTTATTTAGAAGTTAAGAATCGTCCAGTTTATGTTGTTAGGGAGACGAATATTCATGAATAAGATAAAAGAATTATTTGTTAAATATCAAGAAATTATTAATTATTTAATATTTGGTGTTTTAACAACAATTGTTAGTTTAGCAACATATTATATATTAACAGTTACAATTCTTGATCCAAAGGTAGCATTAGAACTTCAAATAGCTAATGTTATCTCTTGGATTGCTGCTGTTAATTTTGCGTATTTCTCTAATCGAAAATGGGTCTTTAAAAATAAAAATAAAGCAAGTCTTAGTGAAGCAGGTAAGTTTTATCTTGCAAGAGTATCAACCTTACTTGTTGATATGGGATTAATGTTTATTTTTGTTACTAAAATGGGTGTTAACGATAAAATAATGAAGATTATTGTCCAAGTTGTTATCACTGTACTTAATTATGTATTTAGTAAGTTTATTGTCTTTAAGGAGAAGAAAAATGAAAATAAGTAAAAAACAAAAAGATTATTTAATTATTATCATCTTAATTCTCTTTTTTGTTTTTTTAACATATAGGTTTAAGAATGTATTTGGTTCTGATACTGATTGGATTAATCAACATACAATTATTCCTGATTATTTTCGACAAATGTTTTATAAGACAGGGAAACTTATCCCTAATTTGGCATTGAATTATGGAGCTGGTCAAAATATTTTTAATATATCTTATTATGGATTATTAAGTCCTTTGATCTTACCATCATATTTTTTCCCTTTTATGAGTATGCCAACTTATATTACGATTATTAATATTATTACCTTAATTGCATCAGGGATTTTATTTTATAATTTTCTTGAAAGTCATAAATATAAAAGAAATGTAACGTTGTTAACAACCATAATATTTGTTTTAGCAGCTCCTTTTATCTTTCATATGCATCGACATATTATGTTTGTTAATTATATGCCATTTCTTGTTATGGGATTAATGGGAGTCGATAAATATTTAAATAAAAAGAAAAAAGGTTTATTAATTATTAGCATCTTTTTAATGATTATGACTAGTTACTATTATAGTGTATGTGGACTTATGGTAATTGGTATCTATTACTTACATGAATATTTAAATAAAAAGGAAAAGTTTGATTTAAAATTATTTTTTATTGATTTAATAAAGTTTGTTTTAGTTTTAATGATTCCTATTTTACTATCTGGTATTTTATTAATACCTACAATGTATACGTTATTCTCAGGAAGAAGTGTTAGTGAATCGGCTTATAAATTAAAAGATTTATTAATTCCTGATATGTTATTTAGTAAAATTTTTAATGGAACTTATGCAATTGGATTATCGATAATTGGCTTTATATCATTATTATATTTATTCTTTACAAAGAAGAGAAATAATATTATTATGGCAAGTTTATTATCAATTATTTTATTTTTCCCAATCTTTAGATTTCTATTAAATGGTGGATTATATTTAAGAGAGAAATGTTTTATTCCTTTTATTCCTTTATTTAGTTATTATATTGCATACTTTTTAAAAGATTTATTTAATAAAAAAATTGATTTAAAGAAATTTAGTATATATCTAACTATTGTTTTTGTTTTATTATATTATTTTAATCAAGTAAAATGGATGTATGGCTTAATTCTCGTATTTATTATTTGTTTACTTTTATATAAAAAGTATCATAAAAATATTATCATTTATCTTATTATTTTAAGTATTATGGTAGGTACATCTATTTATGAAGTTTTTAAGGAAGATGAAGTTTTAATTAATGATTATAATAAAATATTTTCAAGTGATGTTGATAAAGAAATAGTAAATGCTATAAATAATGATTCTGGTTATTATCGCTTTAGTAATTTATATTATCCAACTAAAACAGTTAATAAAATATATCATGAGAAGTATTTATCAACAAACTTCTATTCATCTACATATAATGGTGATTATTTAGATTTTATTCGTAATGATTTTCCATCTAATGAAGTTGAATATAATAACTTTTTAATACCATCTAAAAGTAATCTATTATGGAATAGTTACATGGGAGTTAAATATGTCTATAGTGATTATGATCTTTCGAATGGTTATACTAAGATAAGTAATAATATATATTTAAATAATTATGCTTTACCTCTTATTTATGCAAGAAGTAATTATCTATCAATATATGATTATAAAAGTTATAATTACCCATATAATGAAGCTATATTACTTAATAATGTAATTACCGAAAATGAGACAAAAAATCCATATTTAGATTTAAATATGGAAAAAGTACACCTAGATTATGAAATTGTATCAATAAATAATATTGAAGTAAAAGAAGATAATGGTTATGATCTTGTTTCAAAAGATAATGGAGAAATAATTGTTAAATTTAATGATGATATAAAAAATAAATTACTATATATAAATGTTTCTGGTTTAAAAGAAAATACATGTAGTATTGATAATATATCAATGAAGATAAATAATGAAGAGAATATTTTAACTTGTAAAAGTTGGATTTATCCAAATCATAATAATACTTTCCATTATATTTTAGGAGATAATAATAATACTTTAACAATAAAATTATTAAAAGGAACATATCATATTGATAATATTGAAACATATTTAGTAGATTATCAAAATATTATTAATAAGAATTATGATTCAATGAATATAATAAGTATTGAAAATGATGAAATAATAGGGGATATAACTGTTAAAGATGATAGTTATTTAGTAACTAGTATTCCTTATGATAAAGGTTTTAAAATCTTTATTGATGATAAGGAAGTACCAATTGAAAAAATAAATAAAGCTTTCTTGGGATGCAAAATAACTCAAGGAGAGCATCATGTTAAAATAACTTATCAATCACCATGGCTTAATTATGGAAAGATAGCAAGTATATTAGGACTATTATTATATATTGGAATAATTGTTTATGATAAAAAGAAAAAGATTTCTAGTTAGAAATCTTTTTTAATTTATCTAATTCTTTTTTCATAAGACGGCAAGCTTCTGCTCGATGACTTATTTTGTTTTTTTCAGATGAGGTTAATTCTGATACATAACGTCCATCTGGTAGAATGAAGACTCTATCAAAACCAAAGCCGTTTCCAGGATGTTCTTTTTCTGCAATTGTACCAATCATTTTACCTGTTGTTGATATTTCATGATCTTTATCAATATATACAAGAGTACATAAAGCTTGGATTTCTTTATTAGATAGTTCTTTTCCTTTATTGATTAAAATCATGTTTCTTTCATGTTCATCATCATCATAGTTATTTGCAATTCTTTTAGTGTTAACGCCTGGCCAATCACCAAGTTCTGTAAAGATTAAACCAGAGTCATCTGCTAAAGTTGGAAGACCTGTTAAATCAAAAATCGTTTTAGCTTTCTTATAGGCATTTTCATAAGCTGTTTTACCATCTTCAATAACATCTATATCAATATTAACATCATTTAAACTTTGTATTTCATATCCTTTAAAGATTTTTTTAATCTCTTTGATTTTTCCTTTATTATTACTTGCAAAAATCATTTCTATCACCACTAGAAATTATACCATAGTAATTTACTTTTTTCTATAAACATAATATAATATTCGTTGGTGATATGATGTATACAAATAAAAAAATTTTTATTTTAGGTTTTGCAAGAAGTGGTTATGAAGCAAGTAAATATTTATTAAAAAATAATAATTATGTTTTAATAAATGATAAAAAAGAAGAGAAAGATCACGATATTAATAAAATAAATGAATTAAAAGAAATGGGATGTCATTTTATCTTTGGAACTCATGATGTTGAGTTAAACGGTTTTGATTACTTTATTAAAAACCCTGGAGTTCCTATTGATCATCCTTTAGTACTTAAAGCAAGAGAACTAGGTATTCCTGTAATTAATGAAGTTGAAATGGCTTATCATTTATTACCAGAAAATATAACACTTATTGGTATAACAGGAACTAATGGTAAAACAACAACAACAACTCTAACTTATGAAATATTACATGAAGCTTTTAAAGAAAGAGTTCATTTAGTAGGTAATATTGGTTATCCTTTAACAAGTATTGTTGATAAAGTATCTGAAAACGATATTGTTGTTATGGAAGTATCTGTTCAACAAAGTGAAAATATTATTGATTTTCATCCAAATATTGCGTTAATTACTAACTTTTCAGAAGCTCATGTTGATTTCTTTAAAACATATGAAAATTATAAAAGAGTTAAATCAAAAATGTTTTATAATCAAAGTAGTGATGATATTGCTATTCTTAATTTAGATAATAGTGAAGTTCTTGATGAATTAAAAAATATTAAAAGTCAAAAGAAGTATTTTTCACAAAAAGAAAAAACGGATTGTTATTTAGAAAATAATAATATTTATTATAATAATCTCTTAGTAATACCTATTAGTGATATTAAGATACCTGGTATGCATAATGTTTATAATGTTATGCAAGCTATATCAATTGTAAAACTTCTTGATGTATCTAATGAAGTTATTAAAAAAGTAGTTAGTACTTTTAGTGGAGTGAGACATAGACTTGAATTTGTAAGAGAATTTAAAGGTGTAAGATTCTATAATGATACGGAAGCAACTAACATTAAATGTACTCAAATTGCGTTATCATCATTTACTAATCCTACAATAATTATTCTTGGGGGATTAGAACGTGGACAAAATTTTAATGATTTAGATGATTATATAGAAAATGTTAAAGCGATTATTGCGATTGGATCTTGTAGAGATAGAGTAGTCGAATTCGCTAATAAACATCATATCCCAGTTTATTCATTTGAGCATCAAAAAGATTCATTTGAAAAAATAGAAGAAATAATGGATAATGGAGATATAGTATTATTAAGTCCAGCATCGGCATCATGGGATCAATACAAAGAATGTGAAGTTCGCGGGGACGAATTTTGTGAATTAGTTAATAATTTGAAATAAATATAAGGAGGAATTTATGAAAATTAAAAATGTCAAAGCAAGAGAGATTCTAGATTCTCGAGGAAATCCAACTGTTGAAGTTGATGTTATTCTAGAAGATGGCGTAATGGGTAGAGCTGCTGTACCAAGTGGTGCAAGTACTGGAAGCCGTGAAGCTCTAGAACTTCGTGATGGAGACTCTCGTTACAAAGGAAAAGGAGTACAAAAAGCTGTTAATAATGTTAACACTCTTATTCGTGAAAGAGTAGTTGGTATGGAAGTTGAAGATCAAAAAGCTATTGATATGGCGATGATTGAACTTGATGGAACTAAAAACAAGAGTAAACTTGGTGCTAATGCTACATTAGGTGTTAGTATGGCAGCATTCAAGGCAGCTGCTATTGAACACAAAGAACCATTATATAAACATTTTGGTACAGGAACAACAATGCCTCGTCCAATGATGAATATTATTAATGGTGGAGCTCATGCTGATAACTCTTTAGACTTCCAAGAATATATGATTATTCCTATTCGCGATAAGTTTACAGAAGTTATGCGTGTAGCTAGTGAAGTATTCCATACATTAAAAGATATTTTAAAGAAAAAAGGACTTGCAACTAGTGTAGGTGATGAAGGTGGTTTCGCACCAAATCTATCTAGTAATGAAGAAGGATTCCAATTAATTATGGAAGCTATTTCAAATGCAGGATATACACCAGGAAAAGATGTATGTATGGCAATTGATGTTGCTGCATCTGAATTCTATAAAGATGGTAAATATGTACTTGCTGGAGAAAATAGAAGTTTAACAACAGAAGAATTAATTAAATATTATGAAGATTTAGTTAATAAATATCCAATTATATCTATTGAAGATCCAGTAGATGAAAATGATTGGGAAGGATTTACTGCTATTACAGCTGCTTTAGGTGATAAGATTCAACTTGTTGGTGATGATTTATTTGTAACTAACAAAGAATGTCTACAAAAGGGTATTGATTTAAAAGCAGGTAATGCTATTCTATTAAAAGTTAACCAAATCGGTACTTTAACAGAAACATTTGAAACAATTGAACTTGCAAGAGCTTATAACTATAAAACAATTATTTCTCATCGTTCAGGTGAAACAGAAGATACATTAATCGCTGATATGGCTGTAGGATTAAATTTAGGACAAATTAAAACTGGTTCTATTTCTCGTACAGATCGTATTTGTAAATATAATCAATTAATTAGAATTGAAGAAGAATTATCTGAGTAGGTGACTTATGGAAAAAGAAATAGTAACTGATGCTGAAGGACGTGTTTTAGTTGAAGAAAGGCCTGAGCCAACATTAGAATATCAAGTTCAAGAAAAATATCAAAAAGTTAATAGAGATCCAAAACCTGTTGGTGAAGAATTATGGCTAAGAATTTATGTTGATGAAGAAAACAAAAGATATTTTATTGATATCTTTGCGGCTTATTCTTTAAGAATGATTTCTTATCAAGAAGCTTGTGCTCGCTTTGATAGAGGCGATAAATATTTCGAAATATCAATAGAAACTTTAAGAAAACTAGAAACATTGTTTAAAAATCGTATTCATTATATTAGAATTAAAACTACTAATAAAAACTATAATTTAGCTTATCATAATGAAGATAATAATGAATTTGGTTATTTTGATACCGAAGGAATCGATAATTACGATGATAAAAAATATATTGGTGAAGAAGAAATAAATAATTATAAACAAGCTTTTCCAGAAATTTTTAATAATAAAAAAATGTAATAAAAAAGAATAAAACTAGTAAATCTAGTTTTATTTTTTATTTTATTATATAATATTATATCGGTTGGGGTTTATTATGAAATATCAAATAGTTAATAATAAAGGGTTATATAAATTATTAAATGAAAATAATGATGTTATAGCAATTGGAAGAAGTATTGGTATAAATAATTATAATAATCTTCCTTTTAGTGATTCTTTTTCAGTTTATAATAAAAAAATTGATGATTATGATCGTGTTTATTTAGGTAATTCCTTAACAGAGCAAAGAATGATATCAATTGGTAACATTGATGAAGTGTATAATATATTAAAACAAGTTATAAAAAAGAATTGTGATAAAACATTTGTTGATAAATGTGCATCTGTTTTAGAAACTGTTAATTTTTATTTTGGTGGTTTTGCCTGTGCTTCTGAAAGATTAGCATATTTTCCCCTTGAAAAAGATGTATCAACAGGAAATGTAGCTAGAGGAAAACTATCAAGTATTAAAAAGAAAAATGTTGCTTTAGGTGAAGAAAGAGCAATTCTTTCACAAAATTTATTACAATATTTAGGATATGATTCATTAATAAAATTTTCTTTAGTTAATATTTGTGGTGAACATGAAGAAAAAGAAATTGTTCACGCGTATAATTTGATTCAAAATGATAATAAATATTATTTATTTGATGCTACTTATCCAACACTAACAGATGGAAGAATGAGCCCTATTATAATGGAATTAGATAAAGATATATTTGATAATTTAGCATACCCATTAAATGATGATAAAGAAATATTAAAAACAAGTGTTGATGTTGAACATTTTGATCCTTTATCCGTACAATTTATTAAAATAAGATATAATAGTAATATAATAGATGTTAAGCAAAAAGTAAAAAGGTGAATATGAAAGATTATAACGAAATAATTGAAGAAATATGTGAGGAAGAGAATATTAAACTATCTCTTTTTCAACGTAAATGGTTAAAAATATTAGAAAAGAATGATAAAACAAGATATATTGTTGGTTATAAATTCTCTTTAAATAATCAAGGTATTAGTAATATTATGGATGATAAAGGATTATTTTATGACTTGTTAACTTATAAAAAAATTCCTATAATTACGCATCATTTAATTTTTAATAAATATGATAAAGAGGAAATAATTAATTTGTTTAATGAATATAACCATAAAGTAATTGTTAAAGGTAATATAGGAACATGTGGTAAAGAAGTCTATAAAATAGAAGATGAAAATCGTTTATTTGAAATTATCGATAAATTATTAGAAACACAGTATTCATTAAGTTTATGTCCATATTATGATATTGTTAATGAATATCGTGTTATTGTTCTTAATAATGAAGTAAAATTAATTTATGGTAAAGAAAATGCAAAAGTAGTTGGTGATGGTATTCATTCATTACAAGAACTTGCAATAGATTTTAATTCAAGTTATTATTCAAAACATCAATTAGATAATTATGTCCCTAAAAAAGATGAAGAAATTATTCTTGATTATCGATTTAATTTATCTAATGGTGCAAGAGTTGTTGAAGAGATTGATAAAGAATTAGAAAAAAATATTAAAGATTTAGCAAACTTAGTTATTAAAGAAACTAATCCCACTTTTGCTAGTATTGATATTATTAAAACAAGTGATAATAAATTATTAGTTATGGAAGCTAATAGTGGAATAATGATGTATAATTATCTTAGACAAACTAATAAATATGATTTAGTTAAAAACATTTATAAAGAAGCAATTGAATTAATGTTTAAGGAGGACTAATGAAATATTATATTGATTTTGATAATACGATTTTTGATACAGTATCTTTTTATAATGATTTATTAGATATATTATATGATAACGGTGTTACTAAAGAATATGTTGATGAATACTATCAAAATAATCGAATGAACCCTTTAGAATTAATTAATAGTATTGATAATGTTGAAATAAGAAACAAAGCCTTAAATCATTTTAATGACACAAGTAAATATATTTATCCAGATGCTATTACTTTTTTAAAAAACAAAAATGATAAAGTTTTTATACTATATACTCATGGTTATTTAGAATATCAAAATAAAAAAATAGAAGGTAGTAAAATATTAAGTTATTTTGATGATTTAATAGTAACTGAAGAAGATAAAACAGCGTTAGATATTGATTATCAAAATGGTATCTTTGTTGATGATAATACGAAAGTATTAAAATCATTAATTAATAAACAAGCTTATAGAATTTATCGAATTAAAAGAAAAAATAATCATCATAGTGAAGAAGTCCTTGAAGATAATCAAATAATTGAAATATTTAATATGAATGAAATAAGAGACTAGTAATAGTCTTTTTTTAATAGTATAATTTATACTAGGTGATAGTATGAAAAAAGATACGATAGTTATTCTTATAATTGCTATTTTTCTAATGGTAGGAGGTTATTTTTTAACCAATAATCTTCTTAATAATAAAAATAATGATTTAGAAAATGGTTTAGAATTATCAAGTTATAATGTTGAATTATTCGTTGGTGATACATATAAAGTAAATGCTAAAGTCCTACCAGAAAATACTAAATATGATAATGTTATATGGTATAGTGAAAATACAAGTATTGCAACAGTATCTAATGGTGTTATTAGAGGTGAAAGTAGTGGTAGTACTATTATCAAAGTTACAACAGAAAATAAAGTAGTTACTAAAGAGATAAAAGTAAAAGTTATAAAAAAAGAACAAGAACCTAATATTATTATTAATAATAAAGAAATAGAAATATATGTTGGTAATAGTAGAAAAATAGATTATCATATTGAACCAACATCAGCTACTAATAAAACAGTAACATGGTCATCTTCTAATAATGATGTTGCAACAATAGATAACGATGGTATTGTTCTTGGTAAAGGTGTAGGAACAGTAACAATCAAAGCTAAATTAAATAATGGGAAAATGGCAACTTGTACTGTAAAAGTAATTAAAGAAACTCCTAAATTAATAAAAATCACAAGTCTTAAACTTGGATATAATAATAAAGATGTTTCTAATAAATCAATTGATCTTAATAAAAATGATTCAATTAGATTGTTAGTAGGAATAAGTCCATCAAATGCTACAAATAAAAAACTTACCTGGACAAGTTCTAACAAAAGTGTTGCTACTGTTGATAGTAATGGAAATATAAAAGCAATAGAAAAAGGTACTGCTAAAATAACAGTTGCTACTAATGATGGAAGTAATATAAAAGTAAGTGTTACAATCAATGTAATTGATACCAGTACTCAAAAAATTGATATTACAAAGGCAATTGTATCTAGTGTTAATGATCAAAAATATACAGGAAAAGCAATAACCCCAAAAGTAACAATTAAATATAATAATAAAACTTTATTGGAAGGTACTGATTATAGTTTAACTTATAAAGATAACATAAATGTCGGAAAAGCAACTATTACGATTACAGGAAAAGGTAATTATAAAGGAACAAAAACAGTTAACTTTAATATTGTAAAAGAAAGTGTTCCTTCATCCAAAAGAAAAGTGACATTTAAACTTCCAGCATCAGGTATGACATTTACATTAAGAAGTGGTATAAGAGGAGATAAAGGTAACGTTACTCCTACTAATAAATCAAGTGATGGTAAAACGATAACATATACAATTCTTGATGGTAGTTATCAATATGAAATATCAGGTAGTAATTATTATAGTTATAAGAAAAGTGTTGTTGTATCTGGTAAAGATATAACAATAGATGCTAATCCAGGTCTTCGTGGTAAAAATAACTATGAACCATCTAAAACAGTTATTCTTGCTTATGCTGATTCTGTTTTAAATAAATTAAAAATAAGTGATAGTTTAAAAAAGGAATATAGTAATATTTTTACAACACCATCATTTAATAGTTCAAAGAAAAAACATGAATTTACGAATGCTACTGAATCTAAAAATTTTATTTCAAAATTAAATGATAGTAATGACAATATGTATGTATATAGTATTGATCCATTAACGGTTGTTATCTTCTCCAAAACAAATTTAAATAGTTATAGTAAAGTAAATGATGCTCTTAAAGTTTTAAGAAATAGTAATAAATTAAATATTTTCTATACAGCAGAAGTTCATGGAAATGAGCCAGCAGCAGGAGAAGGAGCTCTTGCAATGATAAAGATGCTTGATGGAACTTATGGTAATAAGATTTTAGATAAAGTAAATATTGTTATTATTCCTTTAGTTAATCCTAATGGTGCTAAAAATTATAGTAGAACTAATGCTAATAATGTTGACTTAAATAGAGATTATTTATATTCAGCATCAAAAGAAATTCAAATAGTTCATAGTGTTTATAATGTACTACTACCTGAATTTGCTGTTGATGGTCATGAACATAATATTAATAGTTCTAAACTTAATGGTAATTATGATGATGTTCAAATTGGACTTGCTTATAATTTAAATAGACCAAAAGGTGTAAATGATTTAGCTACAACAGTTCTTAAAAATTTAATATCAGATATTAGAAAAAAAGGATTATATCCTGGTATGTATACAAGTGATGGTAATGTCACACGTCCAACAACCGCTCGTGTATATAATGGTTTATATGGAAGTATTTCCCTTCTTGTTGAAACAAGTGGTGGGGGAAACTTTGGTAAAGAATTATGGCAAAGACGTGTTTTAAGTCAATATGTTACGATTGAACAATACTTTAATTATGCCGCTAATCATGCAAGTGATATTAAAAAGATTGTAGCTAATTCAAGAAATGAAATAGTAAAACAAGGTACAAAGTTTAATAGTAATAATAAAGTAGTTATTAAACATAGTAGAGCAGATAATCGAGCAAGACCATTTATCATTGAAAAAAGAACATTTAATTTATCAACAGGAGAATTAAAAGTAAGTAAAGCATCATACGGATGGATTGATCGAATAGGTAAATCAAGACCAAGACCAACTGCGTATGTTATTAGTAAATCTGCAAATAATGCTAGTACGGCTATTCAAAAACTAAAATATAGTGGAATAAAATGTTATAGTACTTCTAATAATACAAGTTTTATGTTAATGCAATATAGTGGTAGTAAGACATCGGCTTCTTATTCATCTGAAAAGAAAGTAACTTTCCCAAATGGAGCTTATGTTTGTACAATGAATCAATATGGAGCAAATATTTTAGCAATGGCTATGGAACCTGATAATGGTGATAATGATAAAGCATCATTTGTTCAAAGAGGCCTATTAAGTGTTTCTAATATTTACCGAAGCCATAAAGATTTAATTAGTAGTAGTGATAATGATGCTATTAATAAAATGAAATTACCTACTGTTAAATAAAAAGAGAACTTATGTTCTCTTTTATTATTGCCTTAATATTTA
>JAEEZO010000019.1 GCA_016291895.1 Caryophanales bacterium | reverse complement strand
ATTATATTTATCTCTCCTGAAATAATAATATCAGAAACCGAAAAATTACTTTCAATATATTTTCTAATTAATGAAATATGATTAGTTGCGACAACTAATTTAATAGAAGGATAATTATCTTTAAGTTTATTAATTAAATCTTTTTCTTTTATTTCATATAATTTAGAAATAATGTTATTTGCAAGAAGAGAAATATCTTTATTAGGTAATATTTTTCTTGCTTCAAGATAAAACTCTTCATCACTTCTATTTGGACCAAATAATCTTTCTATTTTATCTTCATCATTAGATAAAACAATATCTTTTTCTTTAACTAAAACACCAACTAAATCAAAGGCAATTACTTTTATCATTTTATAAAACCTTTCGATATAAGAAACATTCATTAGTAATATTTTTTACTTTTTTAAAGTCTATTTCTTCTAATACTTTAAATTCTAAATGTGTTACGGCATAACAACATATTTCTTGAATATCATAACCATTCTTTTTCATACTTTTAATATATCCTTTAATAGCTCTTTCAATTTTATTAATAGTATCTGAATTATCATATTCATCTGATAATACAATAGCATTTAAATTTAAATATAATTTCATATTTCTTTTAAAATCATGAACTTCATTTTTGGTAAAAACATCATGAAAAACATTTGATTTTAATAACTTTTTATATGTATCTTCTTCTAGATTTAAGAAATTAACATAACCAATAATATTATTACCATCTTTAATTAAAATATAACTATATTTTTTATTTTTAGTAAGATCATTAATCTTTCTTAAACTCCATCTGTATTGTTTATCTAAAAATATTTGATCTAATTTACCTATTTGACGAATTGTTGCTTTGGAAATATATAAAGGTTTAACTGTATATACATTATCTCGACGTAAGAATTTCGTATAACCTTTAAATGTAATATATAAATTAGAAAGAATAACAAAAGAATCCGTAAAGACACCCGCATAATCCATAAAGAATAAATCATAAATAATCCATAGAGAATGGGCAACAATCCCTCCAAAAACCATTGTTTTTTTATCTTTTAATAAAGCATATCCATCAATGATACTACCAAATGTTGCTACTAAAGTAACAAGATTTAATCCAAAAATTATTATTAATATTAAATATATTGGTAATGTATAAAAGAAAATGTATTTATCTTTATCAGTCTTATAATACAAAATAGATTTAATAAGTTCTATTACCATTATAAAGACACCTAATAATGCTCCTAAGCACCAATAATTAATCATATATAAAAGAGCTGCAATAATATGAAATAAAATAACACTACTCTCTCTTTTAAAATGATAACTTACAAATACCATTATCCAAGCAATGAAAGCACAACCTTGACCAATATAATATGTATATGGCATATCTATCACCTATTTTCATTATATCATTCTAATAGAAAACAAAATAATATAATAATTAAACTTATGACAAAAAAGTGTATAAATTATTTAATTCATTCATCTTCTATTATCGTATTTTTATTCATAATAAACATAAATTATATTATAAAAAAACGGAATATCATTCCGTTTAGTTAATTGTTACATTAGTATTCCAAGCTGTTCTATATTGATCATATTGTACTGTTTCAACATCGATTATCAAAGTGTATTTACCACCACCATAACCAACAGTTGATGTTGTACATACAGTTTCATGAGTTGTATCATTTGTTGTACAATTATGTTCTGTTTCAATTGTAACAGCAGGATTAAATGTTACAGATTGGATTAATGATGTTGTACTAGCATTCTTAGCTAATTTTGTTTTGTAATAATAATAGTCTCCACTCTTTTCCCAATTTGTATTATTAAAGTTAATAATAGCTGCAGGAACATTATTATTGTCCTTTAATGGTAAAGGATTATTATTAGCATCAACCCAACTTTCTGTTAATTTAACACGAACTGCTGCAGGAACATCACCTTTATTTGTTGCAACAACCGTTTTACTTGTTGTTGTACCAGGTACCCAAGCATCAGGACTTTCAAATACTTCTCGTACTTCCATTACATATGGTTTAGTACTAAAAACGTTTGTAAATCGATCACTACTTGTAAAATATGCAATAGTTCCTCCAATAATACCAACTAGAATTAATAATACACCCATAATAATAGACATATTTCTTCTTTGTTTCATAAAATCTCTCCTTTCTATAAATATTTTTTTAATTCTGTTTCAAATTCGTTTTGATAGATATTTAACTTTTCCTTTGTTTTAGCTTCAAATCTCATTGTAATATTAGGACCTGTATTAGAAGCTCTAACAAGAGCAAAGCCATCATCAAATTTTACTTTAACCCCATCAATAGTTATGAAATTATAATTTTTACTTTCACAATATTCTTTCATCTTATTAACTATTTCAAATTTTGTTTCATCAGTTACTTTAACTTTTATTTCTGGAGTTGAATAATACTTTTCAAGATTTTCTAAGTAACTACTTAATGGTTTATCACTATTACTTATCATCTCAATAAGTCTCATACCAACGTATATTCCATCATCATATCCAGGCCATCTATCTCTAAAATATACATGTCCAGAAAGTTCTCCAGAAAGGGGATAATCACCACTAGCTGAAGCTGCTCTTGTATAAGAATTACCTGTTCGATATTCAATCCCTTTAACACCTAATTTATTTAACTCATCTTCAAGAGTTTTAGAACATTTAACATCATATAAACATTCTTTTTTATCAACTTTATCATATAGATAATCCCACATTACAGCTAAGAATTTATCGATTTCAATAAAGGTTCCTTTTTCATCAACAAAACCAACTCTATCTGCATCTCCATCATAACCAACACCAACATCAGCATGATTTTCAATAACTTTTTGTTTTAATACTTCCAAGTTTTCTTCAATACATGGATCGGGATGATGATTAGGAAAATTACCATCAGAAATATCGAATAACGGAATCGAATCAATTTTATCTTCTAACCTTTTAAAGATATCACCTGCAATGACACTACCTGTACCATTACCACAATCATAAATAGCTTTAATACGTCTACCGAAATTAAGTTTACCAATTACTAAATTAATATAATCTTCTCGAATATCAATATTTTCGATTTTACCTACACCATTTTCATAATCTTGTTTTTCAATGATGTCATGAATTTCCATAACGGAAGGACCATATGCATTATGAATTCCATTATAAGAAAATTTAAAACCATTATATTCTTTAGGATTATGACTAGCGGTTATCATCATACTAGAATTACATCCTAAAAAGTTAGCTGCAAAATAACACATTGGCGTTGTAGCAAGTCCTATTCTTTTAACAATAACACCGGTATCAACTAATCCTCGTACTAGATTACTCTCTAAATTTACACTTGATAGTCGATTATCATAAGCTACTACGGTACTTAATATATTTTGTCTTATAAGTTTAGTACCAAAAGCTCTTCCAATATGATAAGCTAGTTCATCAGTTAACTCTTCACCATAAACTCCTCGAATATCATATTCTCTAAATATATTTTTATTAAAATTCATCCATACCTCTCCTACTATAAATTTACCATATAATTAAAAAGAAATCGATATAATCGATTCTTTTTTTATTTATTTGACAATTATTTATTCTTTAATTCATCTATTATTAATTCACTAAGTTTCTTATTACCTTCATCTTTTAGATGAATTTTATCAACCATTACATAATCATTATAGTAATTAGAAAAATCAATATAATTATAATTATTACTCTTATCATTATTATCTAAAATAACAAAGTATAATTTATAATCTTTTAATAATGAAGATAATTCTTGATAATTTATATCAACTTTTTTATCAAATACAAATACGATATTATAAGATAATTCTTTATTATCTTTTTTCGTATTTAAATCTAGAAGTAATGTTTTATAATCATAATCTTTATTTATAACGAAAATAGAATTAGAGAATTCATCTTTTAAATATTTAGAAGTTGATAATAATAAATCATTACCAATAAACATTATTTTTTCTTTTTCTTCTTTTTCATGTTCTAATACTTTTTCTTCTTTTTTCTTATTCAATTCGTTTAAATAATAATTATAAATACTATCATAAACAAACTTAGCGTAAGCTTTTCTTCCTGCACCTGTTAGATGCGTACCATCATGTACTAAATATTCTTTAGTATGACCTTTACAAGCTGATACCCAATCAAGGAGATGAACATTATCATACTTTTCAGCAAAAGCTTTTATATGTGGATTAAAACTTGCAAAATCAGGATGTGTTGCATTAACCCAAAAAACTTGTCGATTACCTATTGTTTTCATAAACTCATTTTTACAACTTTGAGGACATTCACCATTAGTACCTAAATTTATAACAATGATATCACCTAAAATCTTGTTGTTTTTAAACTTTTTTAATAATCCATTTAATTCATATTCAGTTCTATTTACTTCAGCATCAAAATATCCTTTAGGAAATACTTTATATAGTTCATTAATTGCATTTAACATAACGGAATCGCCAATACCTACTATTTTTAAATTTTTAACATAACTATCTAACTCTTTTTCAGCTTTTTCTAAATCTTCTAAAACATTATTCCAATTTTCTTCTTCGGAATCTTTTCTTCGCATAACTTCTTTTTGTCTTTCTTCCATTATTTTCTCATTATTAGATAATTCATTCTCTAAATCTTTAATATCTTTTGAATAATCTTTAGAAGTTATATATTTATATAAACCTATTAATGATAATAACATTGTAATGATTAATAAAATAATCTTTAAATATTTCTTTTTAAATTCATCTTTTTTGATTGATAAAGAATAATTAATTATTATCGAAATAATTATTGTAATTAAAATTATTATAGGAACTTTAAAATAATATTTCATATTGATATTTTGAAATATAAATATAACTGGATATTGAACTAAATATATTTCATAACTAATACTTGCTAAATATTTAACTATTTTATCAACAATATTTAATTTAGATTTATTAAATAAGGTTCCATAATCAATTAATCTTAAAGTAATAATTGAAGATAAAATCATACTAATAATAAAATATTTAGAATTAACATTTATAAAGATAAAAGATAATATTAAAATTGTTATATAAATTGAAAAGATAATTTTACTAATTATTTTTTTATTAATAACATAGTTTTTATAATAATGATTTATAAATGCTAAACCTACTCCTAAAAGGAGTGAATATACTCTTGTAAAAGTATTATAATATGCATTCATTATATTAGTTTTAGAAATCTTATAAAAGAAAATAAAACTTATAATTGATAAAACAAAAGGAATAATTATGGAAATAGATTTATGAATTTTATCTCCTATCTTTTTTAAAAACAAATAAATAAAAGGAAATACTAGATCAAATTGTAAAAGAATACCCATATACCATAAATGCATAAATGGTGAATCAATGTGTTTAGCAAAATAATCTAAATTAACATTTATTTGCCAAAAATTATTGTATCCCAAGATGACAGATGTCGTTTCTGGCTTTAAATTAAACCAGATAATATTTTTAAATAAAGTAATAACAAAAATACTAATAAAGGTAACAACAAGTAATGGTATATATAGTTTCTTTATTCGATTTAGATAATAATCTTTAAAAGATAATTTATCCTTATTTAATAATGATTTGCAAGATAAATAACCACTCAAAGTTAAAAATACACATACTGCTAAATATCCACCTTTTAAAATATTTAAATGATACAAAAAGATAGCAATACAAGCTATCAATCTAATTAAATCGAGTTCATAATAATACTTTGATTTAACACTTCTCATTTTAGCTCCTATAATAAAATTATATCATAAAAAAGATATAGAAACTCTATATCTTTATTTACTAATTCTTATTTTATCACTTGATAGATCAACAACAATCGCACTCTTTGTTGAATCTTTATTATAATAAATTGGTATTTTACTAGAGAAGTTAGCATAACAGCCCGTTCTTCCTTTAGTAAATTTATTAGTTACTATAACATAATCAGGATTTAAAGTTTTAGCGCTTGTTATTGACATTGCACATTCAAAATAACCATGATGTGGCATTTTAAGAACATTAACCTTACCTATTATCTTAGATACTTTATTCATATAATCAATACCATCTCTTGGTAAGTCTCCTGTTAGAAATACTTTATATCCATTTACTTCAATTAACTCTAAGACTGATGTAAGATTTTTGTTACGTCCATTCTCTTGGGTATTATATAATTTAATATTCATATCATCAAAAGTAAAACCTTGTCCATCTTTAAATGATTTTTCAATATATGTAACAGGAACCTTTTTACTAATTGCCATATCTAATACCCATGCGAGTTCATTATCAGATTTTATATATAAGCGATCCGTTTTTATACGACTCATTAGATAACTTGCACCACCATAATGATCATTATGAGCATGAGTTATCAAAATAAAATCTAACTTTTTAACGTTTTTCTTTTGTAAATAATTATATACAAATTCATTATCTACTTTTTCTTTATAACCCGTATCAATCATTGCAAAATGACCATTTGATTCAAGAAGAATAGCATCTCCTGCTTCTGAATCTTGAGATTTATTAGAAATTGTTTGTTTAATAAAATGAATCTTTTGATAATAATTATTACCCACATTAACTTTTACTGTTTTAGTAATTGAAGAACATTTTATAGTTATTGTAGCTTCCCCAATAGATAGACCTGTAATTGTACCATCATCATTTATAGACGCCACATTAGGATTGCTACTTTCAAATGATACTTTAGCCCCTACTACGTCTTTAGGATCTAATTCATAAGTAATAATACTTGTACTACCGACATTTAATTTTAATTCTTCTTTCGAAGTTATTTTTAAATCATTAACTTTCGGGTTAACTATTACATCAATATTCGTATTAATGTCGTTATATGTTTTTAAGTTAATTGTTGTTTGACCAATACTTAAAGCTTTAACAATATCATTTTCTATTTTAATAATATTATTATCTTTAATCGACATTATAATGTTTTCACGATCAGCGTCAGCTGGTTCTAAAGTATAATTTATCTTCTTTTCTTCATCAACAATTAAAGACATTTTATTTGATACTTTTATACTTGTTGGCATAATAGTAATATGAGGATTAATACTTTCATCTATAACATAAACTTTAATACTTGTACTTTTATCATTATATGAAATATTAACACTTGTATTACCAACATTATTAGCCGTAACAATACCTTTATCAGATACTGATACAATATCTTCATTTAAAGATTCATATGTTAATCTTTTATTAAATTCAGGAGGTTCAATGATTGGTTCTAATTGATATACACTACCTTTACTTATTAATAAATCACCTTTGGTTAAGGAAATACTTTGAAGAGGAATTTTATCTTTAACAACAACATTACATTCTTTAAATAATTCTTTATTATCTTTTGTTGTATAACTAATTCTTACGATAGCATTTCCTTCTTTTAAACCAAGAACATTACCATCTTTATCAACACTAATTACATCACGTGCATTCGTTTTATAATCAAGAATAGCTTCTTCATTATTTTTTACATAAGCATCAATTTTTTTACTTTCTTGAGTTTCAATATTAACAATTGGTGTATTAAGTATTAATTCTTCAACTTTTTTTTCTTTTATAATACTAAATAATAAAAGAGATGCAAAGATTACAATTAATCCAATTGTTATGTATATAACATAATTAATTGTTTTTTTATTCATATGCACCTCCACTTTATTATTCTTTTTATTCTAATGTTGCATCAACTATTTTAGCGCATTCCCCATATACGCTAGCATTTGTATATCCATCTGGACATTTTTTCTTTGCTGATGTTACTTGATAGCAACCACCGCCGTTTCCTGGCGCAATTACTTGAGCAGCAAACATTTTTTCATTATTAGCACACTCTACTTTATAATCTATTTCGATATGTTTATAACAATGATTATTAGGAGCTAGTGAACCACCATTATTCTTACAATTATCGTTTTGTCCAATATATGAAGTTAATTCTTCATATCCACAGTAGCCTCTTCCTGCTTCATAATATGTACCTGTTCCCGTCCATCCACCATATGTTTTAGAAGGACAAGTTCTTGTTCCTTTAGTATTTGGAGAACTTGGATTAATACATTCACCATTTACTAATTTCCAATCATTTTCACAATATTTTTCGGAATCAACTAATTTAACACATCTTGTAGTATCTTTAAGATCATAACCATCTGGACAAGTATACTTTTTAGGTTTTTCTACTTCTTTCCAATCAGCATAAAGGGTTACATCTTCACATGATAATAAAGCTTTATCAAAGATTGTTTTACCATGTTTATCATACCATGATACAAATTCATAACCTTCTCTTGTTGGTGGTTTTGGAAAACTCAATTGTTTTCCACACTCAACTTTTATACTACTAACACTACTTCCACCTTTTGAATCAAATGTTATTGTATAATATTTCTTTTCTTCAGGAACCTTTTCCCAATTGGCATATAAAGTTACATCTTCACATGATAATAAAGCTCCATCTAAAATAACTTTACCATTTTTATCAGCCCAACTTACAAAATTATAACCACTTCTTGTTGGTGCTTTAGGAAGTTTTAATTCTTTTTCACATTCAACTTTAATGCTTTTAACAGTACTTCCACCTTTAGAATCAAAAGTTACATTATAATACTTAACCTCTTTTGGTTTTTCTTCCCATTTAGCTTTTAAGGTTACATCTTTATCAAAAACCGTATTTTCATTAACTAAAGTATCTTCAAGATACCATCCTTTAAAATCATAATTTTCTTTAGTTGGTTCTGGTAACTTAGATGTCTTACCTTTTTCAATTTTAACACTATCAATTTTCTCTCCACCATCAGTATCAAAAGTTATTGTAACTTCTTCTTTAACTGGTGTACTAGGTGTTGTAGGTGGTGGGGTTGGCTTCTTTTCCTCATCTTTCTTGAAAAATAAAAAATATAACAATAGTGCAATAATTAATAAAGAAAACACAATTAATAAAATAATTATTAATTTTTTACCACTTTTTTCTTCTTTTTTTGGAACCGTAGGTTCATCATCAATAAGTTCAATTTCTTCTTCTTTTTCTTTCTTTCCCATATTAACTCCTTTCTTGATATTATCTAAGTTGTTTATCTACCTTAATTTTATCAAAATTGATTTTTCATATCAATAAAAAAAAGGCATAAGCCTTTTTATTGTTGTGGATTAATTGGAGGTTGTCCGTTGTTAACTGGTTGTTGTGGTACTGGGTTAATAGCAGGTTGTTGTGGCATTGGTTGTGGTTGTACTGGAACCGGATTAACAGGTTGACCTACTGGTTGTACAGGTTGTTGTGGTACCGGATTCATAACTGGTTGTTGTGGCATTGGTTGACCACCCATAACTGGTTGTGGTTGTACTGGAGCAACTGGTGCAACTGGAGCACCGTTACCTTTTAATACAAATTTTTGAATTACACATGATGCAATTACAGCACCAATAGCTAAAACCATAAAATAGAAACCAACACCTAAATGAACATATTGTTCAAGGTTTGAGAATCCAGCGATTAATAAAAATAATAGAATTAATCCTGCTAGACCTAAAACACCAAAATCAGCTACTGGTTGTTTAGCATTTCCTAACTTATCTAATAAATCTGGTTTAAAATATTTAATTACTGTTAATGCAATACCAACTAAAATAAAGATTAAGCAAAAAATACCCCATGCTGTTGTTGGACTTTCCATTAAATTAGCCGAAGCTGTATATCCTAATACATTTGCTGTTAAAAAGGGCAAAAACATAAAGATAAAAGCTGCGCCAAAACCACCTAATTCAACAAACTTTCCATTTTTTCTGAAAAATTCCATATCATTCACCTCTAGATTATTTATACCATACTATTGATACTTTATTCAAGGATAATAATTATATTTTTAATATTTTTCCATAAAAATCATTTTTAAACTTTTCTTCATCATTATTATTTAAATCAACATCTGTAGTATGATCCGTCTTATAATTAAAGAAATGTAATAAATTATGAACAAACCACTCGATTCTTAAAGATTTAATAGTACGATCCCATTTACTAGGATGATCTTTCTCATATTGCATTAATATTTCTAAAATATCATTTCTTGCATCTTTATCATTAATTTCACAAGAACTTATTATTTTTATATTAGGATCAGCACTTTTTCTTTGATCAATGATAAAAACATCATAAGGGTTATTACTATCCTTATTGATTTGTTTTTCACTTTTAACAATATATACATCTCCATAACGATACTTAGCATATGGTTTTTTACTACTATAATTTGTACCTACTATTTCATATTGTGGTACATATTTATAATCATAGTTATAATATACAAACATCATTAATGCTGCTGTTATAGATACAATAATGCGCTTCGTCTTTTTTTTCATATTACTCTTATAACAAATAATCATTGTTTTTACAATAAAAAAAAGTTCAATTTGAACTTTCTTCATCTTCTTTGCATAAATAACGTCTCGCACAATCCATTGATTTATCAAGATCGCTTCTTTCAAAACATTTTTTATTTAAATCATGGTCACGAAAAGATTCACATTCACCATTAGTACATTTCTCATATGAAATACCATCACGATTAAAGATTGATATTATCCATGGTATTCCTTTTGTTTTTTCAGCTTGAAATCTATACTCTGTACCATTAACTATACAAGAACTACTAACCGTTTCACTAACACCTGATAAAATGACAATTGCTTCTAGAACTAAAAGCGCAAAAAAGATAGCATATATTTTAGGTGATGTTTTGGTTATTACAACTTCTTTATTTTTAACTTCTTCTTTTTTCTTCATAATTAACTTTCCTTTCTTTAAAAATGAATTTATCTTGGACATTAAAACTAATTAAGAACAATACTAAATCAACAACTAATTTTATTATCGTTTGATTAACGTTTACAAGTTTCATTGATATACTAGCAACTAATAAAGAACTAGATACCATTATTATAACAAATAATATTAAATATAATACTAATTCCTTTTTTATTTTACCATTTGCTTTAAAAACAAAATTACGATTAAGTAAAAAATTAACGCCACCTGATATTATTCTTGCAATTACAGTTGCTAAAACAATATATAAATACTCACGTTTAAAAACACTACTAAGTATATAAAATAATGATATATCAATACCTGCACTAACAAGAGATGAAACGATATTTCTTAAAAAAGTTTTTATTTTTTCTTTAGTCATAATAATCCTTATAAAATATATAAATATATTGCTAGAAAATGAAATAATGTTCCAAAAAGACAAAAGAAATGAAAGATTGAATGCATATATTTAACTTTGGAACCTACTCCATATAAAATTGAGCCAACAGAATATAATATTCCCCCAATTAACATAAATAAAAATCCTTTAGTGCCAACATTCGTTATTATGGCTTTAACTCCAAAAAGAATTGACCATCCATTAACTAAATGACAAATAACGGCAACAACACTAAATTTATCCACATTAATGGCGGAAAAAGTAATACCGACTATTGATATTGCACTTACAATACCAAATAAAACCCAGCCTAAAGTGTCTCCTACTGCAAGTAAAGTAACAGGAATATATGTCCCCCAAACAAGCAAATAGACATTACAGTGATCAAGAACTCTTAATACTTTTTTTCCTCGGTTTCTTGCTAAAGCATGATATATACATGACATTGTATATAAAAGTATCATACTTGTACCAAAAATAGTACACAAAAATATTTCTTTTCCTGTATTAGCTTTAATAATCATTAAGATTAAAGCTGGAATTGAAAGTAAGGCCCCTACTCCATGGGATATCGAATTAACTAATTCTTCCCCAAGAGTATAATTAGGAATACTAATTTTTGCCATTTATTTCCTCAATTAATTTTTCTATTTCAGAAACAGTCTTAAATCGATCAGAAGATACTCTTGTTGGTTGAATAACAATACCTCTATCTTCTAGTTCACTTAATAATTCAATAAAAGTAAAGGAATCAAGTAAGCCACTTTCTATCAAATCATATTCTTTATTATAAACACTATTATCTTCTGTTAATTTAAATAATATTTCACTAACATCTATCATTATTACCTCTACATCTTATTTAAAGCTTCTCTATCTACTTTACCATTTTTATTAATTGGCATTCTATCTATCTTAACAATTACTTTAGGCATCATATAACTAGGTATTAATTTGCTTAATTCTTGTTTTACATAATCAATATCATATTTGTTTATAACAACAAATCCTTTTATTAATTTAATAACATTATCTTGCCTTTTAGCGATTACACAAGCATCTATTACTCCATCAATTTTTAATAAATTATTTTCAATATCAGATAATTCAATACGATAACCATTATATTTTATTTGATTATCAACTCTTCCATCACAATATAAATAATTATCTTTAAAATAACCTATATCCCCTGTTTTATAATATTTTATTTTATCATCTTTATATAATCCGCCTTGAATATTATTTAAATATCCATTAAATACACTATCACCAGATAAAACAATTTCATTATTAGCGATATCAATATGACAAGCCAAATTATTTTTATCACCTACTGGTAATAATTCCTGATCTAACATCTTATCATCAATAATTAATCCTGATACCGCACAAGTTGCTTCTGATGGACCATATGCATTAAAAATAATAACATCATTAAATCTTTTTCTTATTTTTTTAACTAAATCAACAGATAATAATTCACCGCAAAAATAAATGGTTTTTAATTTATGATAATTAGTACTATTAAAATCTTGATTTAGTAAACATAATTTCATAAAAGATGGTGTTATTACCATTAAATCAACATCTTTAATAGTATCATACATACTACCATCTCTTTGATTAGTTCTTGTTATGGAATAAATACTATGTCTGTTAAATAAACCATAATATAAATCCATTACTGATAAATCAAAACTAAAACTAGCTTGGTTTAAAACATTTATATCTTTATAACTATTAAAAGGATACGTATTGTTAATCCAATTAATAAAATTATCTAAATTTTTATATGTTATTGGTACACCTTTAGCAACTCCTGTAGTACCTGATGTAAATACAATATATGCATATTTATTATTATTTTTCTTAATATCTAAATCTTGATATTTAATTAATTCTTCTAATTTACATGTATTAAAATCACATTCAATATCTTCATTAGCAATAAATAAAGATGCTTTTGATATTTTAATAATATCTTTAATTCGATTTATAGGTAATGATGATTCAATGCATATATAACATCTTTTAGCAAGTAAACAAGCAACTATACTAATTATCATGGAAACACTTTTATGACCATATATAATTACAGGTTCATTACCTTGTCTTATTAAAAAATCACTATAATATTTTGCCGTATTATATAATTCATCATAAGTAATACTAATATTGTTTACTTTATAAGCAATTTTTTTATCCCCTTTAAATTCTTCTATTTTATTAATCATTTCTTATCAAGTCCTCTGGTATTAAACTATAATCATACATTACCTTTGAATGATTATCTAATATTAATTCTTTTTTAATTTCTTCGTTAGTACTCTTATCAATTGTTATTTTATATACTTGTGATATACGATAAAAAGTATCATCTTCTTTTCTAAAATGATTATTCTCTTCAACTAATTTATAGCGATAAGGAAGTTCTTTAGTTCCTCTTAATTCACCACATAATTCACCATTTTCTATCCAAATAAGAATTTGAATATCAAAATCTAAATTATTTTTAAAACGATAATCAACATTATTATAAAAAACACTAGTTCCTGTTCCAAAAGGTACACGACGTCTTTCATCAGGGAATAAAGCATCTGAATGATGATGTAACTCTACTACTTCAAGTGGACTATTTAATACTAAATAATGAATCATATTAGCAAGTTGACATAATCCCCCACCAATACCTGATTTTAGATTACTAGAACTAATTGTAAGACCTTCTTTATAACCTTTTCTTTTAGTGGGATTACCTATTGTTTTCCAAAATGAGAAAATTTCTCCTGGATGAACAATAATTTTATTTACTTTATTACCAGCAAGAGTTAAATTAGTAACTTTATTCTCTTGTAGTCGCATGTCAACACCTTCAAGTCTTCTTAAAAGAATTGATGTATGACTCTTAAGAATAAATTCAAGTTCATTATCAATATGATCTTTAGCAATTTTATCTTTACTTAATAAATCTTTAATATTTCTTTTTAAATATTCTTTATGTAAAGATATCCAATATGGTACTTTCCCATATTCACAAAATAATTTTCTTTGTTTTCCCATTTTTCATACCTTCTAACTTAATAATTATACCATATCTAGTATAATTAATAAAAATAAATTATAATAATTCTATGAGATACTTAATTGAAAATATAAATGATTATAATTTAGATTATTTAATGAGTTTTGCTAAAGAAATAAAAAAAGAAAAAAAAGATTGCCTTAGTAAAATGAATACTAAGTCATATAAACAAAGTGTTGTTGGTGAAATATTATTAGCAAGACTATTAAAAGAAATTAATATCAATTATGAAGATATTAATATTCAATATAATGAAAATGGTAAACCATTTATTACTAACTATAATATTTACTATAATATTAGTCATCATGAAGACTTAGTAATATGTGTAGTTAGTACATATATGATTGGTGTTGATATTTTAAAAATGAATGATGTTAAAAAAAGTGTTTGTAAATCATTTACTTCCATAGATGAATATAACTATATAACAAGTAAATATAAGTTTTATGAAATATATACATTAAAAGAAGCTTATATAAAACTCTTTGGTAAAAAAATAAACGATATTAAAACTCTTAATATCGTTTATGATAATCATATTAGAATAAATGTTGTTTATAAAACAATGAAATACAATGATTACTTAATAAGTATGTGCTATTTACCGAAATAACCATTTAATATTTCTTTACTTTCAGTTATTGTTACAAAAGCATGGCTATCAACGGTATTAATTAATTTTTTAAAAGCACTTACTTTTTTATTATCTACTTGAGCATAAATCATATATGATTTTTCTTCATTTAATAAGCCATGGCATTCGATAATACTTGCACCATATCCATTATCTTTAATCGCATCAGTTACTACATTATCAATATTCTTAGTAACAACTTGAATTTGGGTAGTTCCTGAAATTAAGAATTTAGATACAAAACTACCTAAGAAAGTACCTAAGGCATAACCACCTGCATAAGATAAGGCAATCCATATACTACTTTCAGGAGTATTTAAGGCTTCTTTAATAATTAAATACCAGATTAAAACATCAATAAAACCAATTATTGTAGCCATTATTCTTTTACCTTTAACAATATATAAAGTATTTAAAGTAGATAAACTAACTTCAATCATCCTACCAAAAAATACTTTTAAACATAAACCTACCATCTTTATCACCTATTATCATTTTACCACATAGTTGATAAAAATCATTAATTTTGTTATATTATTTACAAGGAGAATATATGAAAAAAAGTAATAAAAAAGATAAAGATGTTGAAGTTATAGAAGAAAAAAAAGACAAAGAACCAAAGAAAAATGTTGAAAAAGAAAATAATGAACCTTTTTTTGATAATAGTTCACACTTCTTATTTAAATTTATCATGACTTTAATGATTATTTTAATAATTGGTGGTGTTATTTTCCTTTATTACAAAAAATTCTACTCTAACCCTATGTTAACTTTTATTAAAAGTATAAGTAATTATCAAGAAAGTATAAAAATCAATGAAAAGTATAATAAAGCAAACTCCGTTATTACCTTTAAAGGAAGTAGTGATAATATCTTAAAAAAAGAAGGTTTTAAAATATTAAGTGAACTTACAATTAACCTATCTTTCGCTAATGATAAAGAAATGACTTATACGGAAATAAATACCAAATATAAAAATGATTCTTTCGTTAATGTCAAAGCTTATGCTAATGATTATGATAATAAATATATAACTTATTTAAAACTTGATAAAGGATATGATAAATATTTAAAAATCGAAAATAAATATTTACAACATTTTTCTATTATTAAAGTACTAAAAGAAGAAGAATTAAAAGATTCAATTACAAAAGTATTAAAGAAGTCACTAAATAGAGATCTCTTTACTAGAGAAATAAAAGATAAAGAATCCATTAATACTCTAACTTTAAAAAATAAAGATTACCAAGAAATAATGTTAAATATTATAAAAGAAATTAGAAGTAATAAAAATTTAATGGATAAGTTTAATAATCATTATAGAGACTTTGATAAAAAATTAGATAAACTAGAAAATGATGTAAAAAATAATAAAAATGATTATGAGATTAAAACATATAATAAGCTTAATTTAAAACAAACTTTAGTAAAATTAGAATTTATTAATAAAACTAAAAATACTATAACAACATTTACACCAAAAGATAATAATTTAGTTATTGAATATAATAATAATGATAAAGAATTAAATATTGATATAACTAAAAATAGTAATAGTAGTTACAAAGTTGTTGTTGATATTAATAATAAAGAAGATAATATGAATATCGAAGGTGTTATTAATTTAGATGAAGAAAGTGATGTTACATCACTTACAATTAATGATGATATGTTAGTAACCGATTTAAATAGTGAAACTATTGAAGAAGTTATAAAACAAATAACAAGTAACTTATTAAAAGATATTTTAAAAATATTTCAAAAAGGAAACTCTTAAAAAAGAGTTTTTTTTATTAACTTTATAATAATATAATAATCGTAGATAGTAATCGGAAGTACAATTGCTTATTATAATTCTAATGACACTTTTACTAATAAATTTAGTACAGGAAAATATATAATAGAGTCATCAGAAACTTTTGAAAGTCCAGATAATTGGCCAGAAGAATCGTGTCCAGAATAAAAAAAGAGAAAGTTTAACTTTCTCTTTTTTATTACATATTATTCTTTTTAATATAAACAATAGAACCAGCAAATACTAACATACTTAGAATTGCAGCCATAATGTAAACTATTACATTATCACCAGTTTTTGGATTATTCATTTCTTTATCAGCAGTAGT
>JAEEZO010000018.1 GCA_016291895.1 Caryophanales bacterium | reverse complement strand
TCACTTGTAGATAAATCTAATTTGGTAAATTCTAAACTACCTTTAATCTCTTTATTATAAAAATCAATAATTATTAATTTATCTTTAACGTTATCATCTATTTTAAAAATAAGTGGTTCACTATTCCAATAATAATTATCTAAATTATCATTTTGTTCTTCTATTTGATAATTACCATATAAGTAAGCCTTATTTGTTATAAAATAACCATCTTTATTTGTTTTAAAAGTACAATTATCATTCTCACATAAATATTTTTTATGATCTAAATCATATATTTTAAAAGTTAATTCTTTTCTTATTATTTCTTTTGTTTCTAAATCCCTTTTTATTAATTTAATCTTTGCTTCTTCAAGTTCATCAATAAGCTCTTTTTTAATTATTTCATTTTTCGTTATACTAACTTTAAAATCATCAACCATTTTATAATTATTAGTTGTACTTTTTTGCTTAATAGTATAACTTCCATAAGGTAAATCAAATAAAATATAACCATTACTATCACTTTTAGCTTCTTTATATAATTTATTATTCTTATCATATACTTGAAATAATGCGTCTTTTTCAAATGTTTTACCATTATTTATTGATGATAAATACTTTGTTATTTCTAGTTTACCTCTTATAACATCTTCGTATAAGTTTATCGTTGGAAAAGAATTAGTTTCTGATACTTCAAAATAGTATTTATTTGAATTTAAATTATAACCATTAGATGCTTTTATTTCTTTAATATAATATTTACCATAAGATGGTAATGATTTACTAATAAATTCCCCATTATTATCTGTTATTACTTCTTCAATTAATTTATCATTATTATCATATATTCCATAAACGGCTCCAGATAGAGTTGCTTCTCCTAATCCTTTATTATCCATCGTTTCACTATCAAGTTTATGCCCAACTACTTTTGTATCATTAATTATTATTTTTACCATTGATTTACTTGATTCAATATCACCTACACTCATTAAGTTTTGGGATGAACTATCAATATAGACAATAGGAATATTGCCATAACGATTATATGACTTTGATAACTCATATTGGAATGTTCCTACATTGTTATTATTAATTACTAATTTATTATCATTAATAGATACATTGCCTTTTGTTAATAGATTAAAACTTGATAAAACATTATTATTATCAATAATCTCTTTTTTATCATTAACTAGATATTTAAATGTTTGATTATGAAATGATGGTAACATATGATATGTACTTAAAATATCTTCCATCTCTTTCATTTCTTTAGTATATTTTTCAATCTTTTTACCGTTTAGTTTATCTGTGAAATAGATATTATAACCATTAGGAACGGTCTTCCAAATCATAAATTGCGTTATCGTATACCAATGAATCCCTGTATGATCATATTTATTATCTTTATAACCATAACCATAATACGCAAGTTTAGTTATCCGATCCCATTCTTCAGTAGTGAATTTGGTTACATCTAAATAATCTTCATCATAACCTTTAATTAGTTTTCCATCTTTAATCGATACTCCTGGTTCAATACAATATACAAACTTACCATCACTTTTTCTTTTGATTGTATACATTTGTTGATACTTCTTACTTCCTCCTTTCTCTTTGTTAACATAATCTCCACTTATCCAATTAGCTTTATCAATAAAAGTTTCACTATATTCTTTTGCAGATACTTTCATTGATAATAAAATGATAAGAATTAAAAATAATTTTTGTAACTTTTTCATCTATACCTCCTTGTTACACCAAAAGTTACTAATTATTTTTTAAAAATAACAAAGAAAAAGAAAAAATATTTTTTCTAGTTATATCAATAAATAGCAATAAAAAAAGAGGTGTACAAATGTACACCTACTCACTATCATCAATTATTTCTAGATAACGATGATAAACAGTTTTAACTCTTTCATCCCATGATATATATAAATCTTTGTATGCTTTCTTGCCTACTTTTTCTAAAGTTTTTTTATCATTAACAATTTTTAATATTCTTTTCATAAACAAATTATCATCTACTTCTTCAATAAAACCATTAACATTATCTGTTACGGTTGCTGAAGTTGCTGAATCTTTTGCAAAAATACCTGGAGTAGATTGAGAAGCTGCTTCTATTTGAACTAAACTAGATGTGTCATACATTGAAGGGAATACAAATAAATCAGCTCTACTATAAAAAGATGCTAACATTTTACGATCATCTACTTTACCATATAATAATACATTATCTTCCAAATGATATTTATTAATTCTAGCTCTTAATTCTTTTTCATCCTGACCTACACCTACATAAATCATTTTAAAATCAAACTTAGGAGCATTCTTTTTAATTAAACTCATAACATCAACAATGAAAAAAATATTCTTTAAATTATTTAATCTACCTACAAAAAGAAAAACAAAAGTATCATCACTTATATTACATTCTTTATTAATTAATTTACGAGCTTCTATTGGATCATCTAATGGTTTCATATCGGTGGCATTACTAAATACCCGGGGCAAATGTTTGCAGCCATACTCTTCATGATATATTCTTGCCACTTCTCTATTAACAGTCCAACACTCATCACATTTATTATAGAGATTCACAATTACTTTAGTTAATCCTTGCGCCATTGAATCAAATTTAACGGCCCTTTTAAAATCTTGTTTATATTGACTATGCATTGTTCCAACAACAGGAAGATGACGTCTTTTTGCATAACGTAATCCTACTTTTCCCAAAGTAAAAGGAGAATTAATATGAACTATATCTAAATCATATTTATCTAATTCTTTATTAAAAGCTCTATCAATATCAGGCATTGGCAAAGAATAATCAATAATAGGAACTTTAATTGACTTACAACGCACTACTTTATATGGTAATTTTGAATCATCAAAATGTTTTCGATACTTTGGACAAAAAACATATACATTTGCGTAGTTATTAAGGCGAATAGCATAATTATGAACAACCATTCCAACTCCATCCGTCATAGGAAAAAAAGCATCTGTAAATAATCCAATATTAATTTTTCTCATAATTCATCTTCTTTCATAAAAAAGGATTAAATAATTAACCCTTTTGTCCACTTCCAACGATTAATCCCCATCCATTAACAACACTTCGTCCATTACCTCCATTAACAGGAACATTATAAGTACTAACAGGATGATTATATAATTTACCATTAATTACTAATTGAGCACTACCACCACCATCTAGATTAGCAGCATTATATACACCATATAACTCTAGTTTTTTGATGATTTCACTCATATTTGGTCCATCATAGAAACTACCATAGTTATCGGTTACTACAAATAACACAATACCATCTTTTCTTTGAGCGATAACCGTTCTTGCCGCTCTATGGAATCCTCCAGCATGATAACCTACCTTTTGACTTACTCCATCTACTATTAAGAATGGTCCAAATTGCATTGCATCACGAACATTATGATTTTCGATAGCATCTTGTCCTGTCGTTTTAATAAGTTTTAACTGATTATCATATGTCATACAAATAAGGTTTCCTTTTCCCTTACTATTCCATATAATCTCACCATTTTTAATAATATAACCAGTTGGAGTATCAATACCAAAGGTTCTTGAATCACTTCTAAATCCACCACCATTAATTCCAACTACAGCGCCAGCACTTTTAGTCATTTGTTTAACTGTTGATAATCCTGAATAACGATCAGGTGTATTAAAAGCTCTTGATCTTAATAGTTGAACATCTTCAGGATGATATATAACAACAATATATGCAGGGAAACGACCAATTATTGTTTTAATTACTTTATAATCATCATTACCTGGATCTCTAGATAAAACTAATTGATCATAAATATTATCATATTTCATTTTATCTTGAACTTTAATATAAGAATCTCCATATGATTGTTCTTCAAAAGAAGATTCTTCATAATAATCATTAATTAAACTATCTACTTTCTCTTCATCATAAAAAACATAAGATAAATATTTAATGTTTTTACCAATTGAAATATCATTAACAAACATTTCTTGAATATTCTTAAATGATGGTACATATATTAATACCAACAATGAAATTATTAAGAAATCAATTGTTAAAAAAAACTTTGTTATAAGTTTCATATACCACCATTATTAATCCTATCTATTTAATTATATCTTAACTACTTTTTTATAACAACAAAAAAAGATCTAAAAAGAACAAAAATTCTTTATTAGACAATTTTTTATATCATGGTTATATCAAAGTCAAAATAATTAAATAATTCTTCAATATCATTTATATCACTATTAAGTGATTTTATGGATAATTGTAAGTAATAGTTACTATCAATATCATAGATAATCTTAATAGTATCATCTAGAATATAGTACATAAATAATTTATTATTAGATACTATTTTACTTTGGTATAAATCTTTATTAATATCATCTTTAGTTATTTGATTATAATTAAATAAATACATTCCTTGACTATTATCTAAAACAAACGAAAAAATTGTATTATTATATGGTTTTCCTTCATATTTAGATCGAATATTTAAATGATATCTAAACATATCATATTCATAGTAATTAGATAATGATTCAGGAACATCAAAATCAAGAATATCACCTTTAGGTACTTCTTCTTTATTACCACAGCCAGTTATGAATAATAATATTAATAAAACAAATACAAATCTCTTCATAATCTCTCTCTATTATGATTATAACAAAAAAAGTGAGAAAAAACTATTGTTCTCCCACTTTTCTAATTAATACTTTATCAACTTTACCTTTAGCTCTATTATTTTCTTTTTCCATCGTTAATTCAGAATTTAATTTATCTGATACCATTACTGACTTTTCATCCATAACCATATCATGTCCGGTTTTTGCTGTTGTCATACGATCAACAGTATCTTTAACCGCTAAAGTTTCCTCTAATAAGTTTTGATATGGATAGTTAATATGCATAACAGGTTCAAAAGGTAATCCTTGATATCCTGTTAAGGTTTCTAAAAGATTATTATAAAGAACAGCAACTTCGGTTTTTCTTCTATTTCGATCAAATTCAAAAGGAGCATCTTCACCACGCAAGAAATCATCATAATCATCTTGCAATACTTGAACTATTGATTTATTCTTTTTCCTTAAAGCATGAAAAATAATTCCTGTAGAAATTAAATCAGCAGCGATTTTTAAATCTCGATATCTTTTGATAATATTATCAATATATTCATCTTTTTCTGCTTGGCGTCTTTCTCGTTTCTCTTCTCTTTGTTGTTCTTGTTCAACTCTTTTTTTATGTTCTTCTCTTTCTCTTTCTTCTCTCGCTTCTTTTTGTTCTTCTTTAATAACTTCTTGTTCTTTTTCTCTTGTTTCAATAGTTTCTAATAATTCATCACATTGTTGATCTAAATTAATAAAAACTTCTTTATTATATAATAAATCATATTTATCATGTTCTTTAGTATAAAAATCTTCTTTTAATCTTTCAAGTTCTTCATAAACAGAAGGTATCTTATTAATTTTTTGAAGTCTTTCTATCTTCTTTTTAATTTCATTAATTTTATCGACATAATAACTTTTCTTATGATTATTAACTTTTATTTCATCTGCTAAGTCTTTTAAATCTTTTTCAATTTCTTCTATCTCAACTGTTGTAGCGATAACATAATTTACTTTCTCATATTTTTCACATGCTTTTTCAATTAAATCTTTTTCATGTTTATCTAATTTATTATCAACTACTTCGTTAATATCTTTCTTGATTTTATCTATTTTTTCTTCTTTTGTTACACTAACTTCAGGATCTTTAATTGATTCATGCAAAATCTCTTTAATTTCCTCTGTTTGCATAACCGTTAAATCTTTATTAACTACTTCTTTTATTTCATCAATTTTCTTTATTGTTTCAGCTAATTCTTTGCTATCAACTTTCTTTTCAATATCAGGTTCACTAATAATCTTCTCTTTTAACTCTTCAACTAATTCAACAATAGATTTCAATTCTTTAGCTTCTGTATATGGATATGACTTAATAACATGCGCACTTCCCATATCTTCATCACGATGACTAAATTCTTTTACGGGAACAGTTTTACTACTTACTTCATGAGCATAAACACGTTTTTTATTCATTCTATTCTTTTTTAGATGTTTTCTATCTAAGAATAAAGATAATATCCATGCAAATATTTTCTTAAAAAATTCGATTATCTTTTTCATAAATGCCTCACTTTAAATGATTGTAATATAAATTAATTTTTGTCGTTAATCTTCCTATTTCACAATCTATTTCCCATATTTCACGATATAAATTGTTGATTTCTTTGTTGATAACATTAATTTTTTTAAAACTATTTCGACTTTTATCTAATACTTTTTTATTATCATCAATATTTTCTTTGATATTCTTATGTATATCAACTATTTTAACTATTAATAAAATCATAAGAACTACTAGAACAATTATTGGATAATATATTTTCATAAAGATAAAAGCGATTGTTATTAAAATTATTACTGTTAAAATCATATATAATAATTGTCTATTTTCGTGAAGATAAAGCATATCATTAGAATTATCATTTTCAACATCACGATTTTTAATATCAATATCGTATTCAACACGATATTTATCTTGTAATGCAAATAATGTTTTTTGCTTTTCATCTTTTAATTTAATTAACGATTCTTTTTTTCTTGTTAATTCATCTATTTTATTTAAATACCATATATAATCATCTGAACTAACATTCTTAGTATTACTCTCTTTCTTTGGATTATTATAATTTAATTTTTTACCAGATTCTAGATCTTTTTTTACTTTATTAATTACCTTAAAAGTATCATCACTTCCTTTATAATGATCAGGGTGATACTTTTTAAGCAATTCTTTTAATTTTTTTTTAACTTCTTTTGTATATTCGCCTTTATAGCCTATCTTTTCAAGGATTTCACTTTCTTTCATATTACTTTACCAATTCTTGAAGGGCTCTATTTAATTGTGAATCTCTTTCCTTTTCTTGTTTATATTCTATTTTAATATCAGGTTCAATACCTTTTCCATCAATATAATCACCTTTTGGTGTTAACCATTCTTGGTATGTAAATTTAATCATAGCTCCACTAGATAATTGATATGATTTTTGAACCTTACCTTTACCATATGAAGTTGCACCTATTACTAAAGCTCCATATTGTTCTTTTAGGGCTGCCGTAAAGACTTCACTTGCAGATGCACTAATCTCATTTATTAAGATTGCTATTGGGTACTCACGATGTTCTTCTGTTAAATCTTTAAAGTCTTCTACTACTTCTTTTGTTTTTAATTTATATATAACTTCACCTTTTTTAATAAATAAGGAAATCATATTAGTAACAGTCTTTAAATGACCACCTGTATTGCTTCTTAAATCAATAATTAAGGCATCAATCTTTTCTTCTTCTAATTTCTTTAACTCTTTTTCAAATTGAACATCAGTATTTTCTGCAAAAATAGCTACATCGATATAACCTATCTTTTTACCTTGAAGTTCGATTATTTCTCCTTGAACACTAATTATATCAACGAAATCTCTTGTTACTTCAACGTCAAAATCTTTATTATCACGTCTTACTGTTAATTTAACAACTGTTCCTTGTTCTCCTTTAACAATAGCAGTAACATCAGATAAAGCTTTTCCTTTAATATCTACTCCATCAACTTTAATTAATAAATCATTATCTTTTAAACCTGCTTTAGCAGCTGGACTATTTTCATATACTTTAACTAATTTAACATAATTAGATTCATTATCAATTTGGATTTCTGATCCAATACCACAGAATTTACCATCTAAATATTCATTGAATTCTTGTGATTGTTCTGGGGTATAATAAGTTGAATATGGATCACCTAAATAATTAACCATTCCATTTATACCAGCTTCTAATAATTTATCACCATCAACAGGTTCATAGTAATTATTTAAAATATCATTATATGTTGCAATAAATTCATCTAGTGAAGAAGATATTTCACCATTAAATTTACCTTTACCATACATTATGATACCACCTGCTATTAAACCTAAAGCAAATGATACAACCATAAATGATAATACTTCGATAATAGTGAACTTATTCTTACTTTTTGTAATACTTTTCTTTATATTAGAGAAAAATCTTGTAATAAAATTATTTTTTTTCATACAACCACCTTCAATTTGAAATATCTATTATAATATACCACATTAATAAAAAAAAATTAAGTGTTTATCACTATTATAAAAGTTCTTTTTTTATTGATATAAATTAATAATTTAAGTATAATATAGTAGAGGTGTCGAGATGAGAATAATTACTTTATCTAAAGAAGAATTTGATCAGTACTCACTTAATCATAAATATGCATCATATTGTCAAACATCTAATTATGCTAATCTAAAGGCAGAACTAGAAGGATATGATATACACTATTTAGGATTCAAAGATAATGGCGTTATTGTTGGAGCTTCAATGCTAGTTTATAAAGAGATCTTGTGGGGCTATAAATATGCTTACGCACCACGAGGATTCTTAATAGATTATTCTGATCTATCACTTTGTAGACAATTAACAGAGGCATTAAAAAGATTATTAAAGAAACAAAAATTTATTTTTATAAAAATAGATCCCCCTATTATTTATCGTAAATATGATTCTTTAGGAGATAACGAAGTAGATAGTGAATCATCTAAAGAAATTCTTAGAAATTTTAAGAAAAACAGTTACGAACATATGGGATTTAACTTATATAATGAAAATATGTTACCAAGATTTTCTTCTTATGCAAAATTAGATCCAAATCCTCAAACATTATTTATGTCATTCTCTAAAGAGAGACAAGAAGAAATAACTCTAGATCAAAAGAAGGCTTTAACAGTAATTCCTGATTCTAAAAATGATATTAACTTTTTCTTAGATATTACCAAAAGAATAATAAAAGGAAAAAATGTTAAATTTATTAAAACATTATTTAATGTTTTTGATGAAACAGATAATGCACAAATCTTTTTTACTTTCTTAGATACACAAAAGTATACTGAGAATATTAATAAACTTTATAGTGCAGAAATAGAAAAAAATAATAGTTTAGCTAATATTATTTCCGAGTCTGATGCTAGAAAATATAATATGCAACTTGTAATAAATGACAAAATTGAATCTGATAAAAAACTTGCTGAATTAAAAAGTAATCTAAGTATTTCTATGAATCTAATTAGAAATAATCCTGATGGTTTAATTATTGGAGCTGCTCTAGTTATAACTAGTGGTAAGGGAGCAACAATTGTTTCTAATTATGTTGTACCTGAACATAAAAATTTAAATGCATTACCATTAACAACATATGAAATAATGAAATATTATGGTAAAAAAGGTTATTCATACATTGATTTAGGATCTGTTCCTGGTAACTTTAATAAGGCAAGTAAATACTTTGGAGCAATTAAGAATAAAAGTGGATATAATTCTTCAATTATTGAATATGTTGGTGAACTAGATTTAGTTATTAATCCATTAATATATTCATTCTATAAAAGAAAACTTGCAAGTGGAAAAATAAAATTAAAAGACTAATAATATTAGTCTTTTTTATTTATCATAATTATTATATTTTTAACAATAACATTTATAAATTCTAAATTTCCTATTAAACCGGTATATTGATTATAAATATTACCAAAGAATTCATCTATAATGGATGGACTCATTCTTGAGCAAGATACTTGAATTGCATATCTAATATTTCGTTCTATTGACTCTTTAGTATCACCACATTCTTTGGATAAAATATTATATAAATCTAAATTAATAGGGACATTATCATTAATAACAAGAAAAATTGTTCTATATAATAAATAAACACCTCGATATTTAAAAGATAAACCTAAAAAACTAAATAATTTAAGGATTTCTTTATCGATAACCTCTTTATAATTTCTTTTATTATTACAAATAATATCAATTTTATCTAATAAATTAGAAAAGATTACGGGTTTTATTAAGATATAAGAAATATTAAAAGATGAAATCATTTTAAATACATCATCTATATAATAAGGGAGTAAAATAATAACCTTTATTTTATTATTAATTATCTTTAAATAATCATATCCATCATATTCACTCATAAAATAGTCAATTATTATTAAATCATAATTATTAATTACTATTTTTTTTATGGAATTATTAAAACTAAATTTAAAAAAAGAGTTATCTTTAACATAGTTTTTAAAAGATTCCATAAAACTGCTATCATTTGATAACAATAAAATATTTTTCATTTTTCCTCTTATAAACTACATTAAAGATTACTCTTTACAATTTTTTAACTTTAGGTTTTTCAAGAAATGGTTCATAATACTGTAATACTTCTTTAGATAAACCATATTCATTATAGTAGAAGGTATCTAACATCATACCATAGATATCTTCTCTTAAATCATCATCAATAGGACCACGAGATTTATTAATTCTTCTAAAAATCGCTTGATAATCGTTATAAGCTCTTTTGTTATGAGAATCAAGATGATTTAAAAATTGATGACCAAAATGGGTTAAAATAGCACCATTCTCAAGTTCTTCTTTACCACCAACTCTTCTTTCACGAATGTGATGGAAAGTATATGTATTATTGTCTGTAAGCTTAAAGCCCATCCAATCCTCACCATTTGGCTCATACATATCAATCATTTTTAGTAACACATTAGAATAAATTCGTTCTTGTTTATGCTTTTCTTTGTCTTTTCTTCTTTTGTATCTTGTAATTCTATCTTTTATTCCTTTTTGATGACGTTTTTTCTTCATTACCTATTCTCCCCTACAATATCAATCATTTTTTTAATAGATTCTGTCTTTAATGAACTTCCACCTACTAAAAAACCATCAACACTATCTATCTGGATAAGTTTTGAAATATTTTCATCACTTACACTTCCACCATATAGTACTTTCAACTTAACTCCATATTTATTATACACGTATTTTTTTATATTAGAAACAATTTCGTCAATAAAATCATTAGTTGGTGTTTTTCCACTACCAATAGCCCATATTGGTTCATAAACTAAGATAACTTTATCTAAATTATCATTGCCAACAAAAGCTTTATTGATTTCATCTATACATATGTAATATGTTTCATTTTTACTATTTTCATCACCAGATTCACCAACACATAATAATGGGGTTACATCATTATCAATACATAGTTTGATTTTCTTGTTAACGTAGCGATCATCATAATAATTAGCTCGTCTTTCAGAATGGCCAACAATACTATATTTAATACCTAATTCTTTTAATTGATAAATAGATACATCACCTGTATAAGCTCCATTTTTATTAAAAGCGATATCTTGGGATCCAACAGTTATTTGATTATTATTAAATTTCTCAATATAAATGATGGATGGAAAGAAAATAGTATTATCTAACTTATTCTTTTTTATTTCCTTGATATAATCATCTATTTCATGGGGAAGTAGATTCATTTTTAAATTGAAACCAAGGATTTTCATTATTGCACCTTGCCAATAATAGCTACTCCAGGTAATTCTTTTCCTTCTAATAATTCAAGAGATGCTCCACCACCTGTTGATATATGCGTTACATTATCTTTATAACCTAGAGAAATAACAGCTGCTGCTGTATCACCACCACCTACAATAATCTTAGCGTTATTCTTATCTAATAACTTACAAACACCAATTGTTCCGTTTGTATACAATGGATTTTCACAAACTCCTAATGGTCCATTCCAAACAATCGTTTTAGCAGATTTAATATAAGCTTCAAAAATACTAACAGTTTCGGGTCCAATATCTAAGCCCATATCATCTTTATCAAGGAATCCTTTTGTTACTGCTTCTCCACCAATTTCTTTAGAACATACATGATCGATTGGTAGAACAATTTTATTAGTCTTTTTAAGTAAGTCTTTGCAATAATCAAGTTTTTCTTCTTCGACTAAGGAATTACCAACATTTAATCCTTTAGCTTTTAGGAAGGTATAAGCCATTCCGCCACCAATTAAGATTTTATCTACTTTATCAATTAGATTTTCAATAATACCAATCTTATCACTTACTTTAGCTCCACCTAAAATAACAACAAATGGATATTCAGGATTATTAATAACTGGTAACATATTATCTAATTCCTTTTGAACTAAGAAACCAACACCACTTGGAAGATATGACGCAATACCAACATTAGATGCATGAGCTCTATGACATGTTCCAAACGCATCATTAATGAAAATATCTCCAAGAGATGCCCAATATTTACCTAACTCAGGGTCATTACCACTTTCTTTTTTACCATCTAAGTCTTCATAACGAGTATTCTCCATTAATAAAACTTCTCCTGGTTTTAAATTATTAATAGCACTTTCTAATTTTTCTCCTCTTGTATAATGAGAGAAATAAACATTTTTATCTAATAACTTACATAACTTTTCAGCTACTGGTAATAAAGTATTCTTTTCTTTATCACTTTCTTCTTTAACTCTACCTAAGTGTGACATAAGAATTACTTTAGCTCCATTATTAATGGCATAATTAATTGTTTCTAGGCTAGATACAATACGATTATCGTCAGTAATCACACCATCTTTCATAGGTACATTAAAGTCTACTCTTATAATTACCTTTTTATTATTTAAATCAAAATCCTTTATATTTTTCATACACTCTCCTTATTCTCATATTAATTTTACCACAAAAAAAGATTGAGTTAAACTCAATCTTTAATTATTCCATAAATTCGTTTTCAAGTGCTTCCATTGGTTCATCTTCTGCGAATTGGTTAGCTAGATCATAATCAACTTTTTGATAAGCTTTAATACCAGTTCCTGCAGGGATAAGTTTACCAACGATAACATTTTCTTTAAGACCAACTAAATTATCAGTCTTACCACGAATAGCTGCATCTGTTAAGATACGTGTTGTTTCTTGGAAAGAAGCAGCTGATAAGAAGGAATCAGTTCCAAGAGATGCTTTAGTAATACCAAATAGAACTGGTACACCAGTAGCAGGACGTTTACCTTCAATGATAATCTTCTTATTTCCATCAGTAAATTCATGGAAGTTAACAAGAGAACCAGGAAGTAAATATGTGTCTCCACCATCAACAACTCTAATCTTATCAATCATACGTTTAGCGATAACTTCAACGTGTTTATCAGAAATTTCAACACCTTGACTACGATAAGCGTTTTGTACTTCTTTTAAGATATATTCTTGTGTAGTAAGTGGGTCAGTTACGGTTAATAATTCTTTAGGGCTAATAGCACCTTCAGTTAATTTATCACCAGGAACAACCATATCACCTTTTTCTACACGAAGTTTAGATCCATAGTTAGTTACATGTTCTTTTGTCTCTAATTTATTTTCAACAACGATCTTGAACTTACCATGATCTTCAGTGATTTTTGTAACTTTTCCTGAAATTTCCGCAATAGTAGCTTTACCTTTAGGGTTACGAGCTTCAAATAATTCTTGTACACGAGGAAGACCTTGTGTAATATCTTCTTCACCAGCAACACCACCAGTATGGAATGTACGCATTGTTAATTGGGTACCTGGCTCACCAATAGATTGAGCAGCCATAACACCAATAGCTTCACCAACTTCAACGATATTTCCAGTAGCAAGGTTACGTCCATAACATTTGCAACATACACCATTTGGTGTATTACATGTAAGAAGTGAACGAACTTCTACTTCAGTAATACCAGCATCTACTATTTTTTCAGCAATACTTTCAGTAATTAAATCATTACGTTCAACAAGTACTTTTCCATTCTTTGGATTAACAACTTGTTTATTAGCATAACGACCAACAATACGGTCATATAATTTTTCAATTACAGAACCATTCTTATCATTAATGAAGGCATGAACCATAACACCTTGATCAGTACCACAATCATCTTCCTTAACAATAATATCTTGAGCAACATCAACTAAACGTCTTGTTAAGTAACCTGAGTCAGCTGTCTTAAGGGCAGTATCGGCAGATCCTTTACGAGCACCATGTGTTGATAAGAAGAATTCATCAACAGATAGTCCTTCAACGAAGTTAGATGTAACTGGGATTTCAACTGGGGTACCATCTGGTTTAGCCATCAAACCACGCATACCAGCAAGTTGAGTAAAGTTAGAAATATTACCACGAGCTTTAGAGTTCATCATCATGAAGATTGGATTATCAACATCTTCTTTAGCATAAACTTCTAGTTCTTTTTGAACTTCAGCTTTAGCATTATTCCATATATCAATTACTTTATTATAACGTTCTTCATTAGTTATTAAACCACGAGTATATTGTTTATTAACAGTATCAACAAGTTTATTAGAACTTGCAATGATTTCATCTTTCTTAACACTAGTTTTAACATCAGCAGCAGAAACAGTGATACCAGCAAGTGTTGAATACTTGAATCCTAAATCTTTTAGTCTATCAAGCATAATACTTGTTTCTGTAGTTCTATAACGTTTAAATGTTTGTGCAATGATACTTTCTAGAGTTCCTTTAGCAAAAGGCTTAACTAGAGGCATCTTAGCGATTTCTTCTTTAATATTAACTCCCATATTTAAGAAATATTTGTTTGGTGTCATTGTTGTAATATTTTCATCAGTTGGTTCATTAATGAACGCAAATGAATCTGGTAAAATTTCATTAAAGATTAATTTACCTGGAGTTGTTACTAAATATTTATCTTTTTGTTCTTCAATAAATAACTTATGTTTAAATGAACGAACAGGAACAGCGATTCTTGTATGAAGCGTAATTTCACGTCTTTCATAAGCCATAATAGCTTCGTTAGAGTTTTTAAATACTCTACCTTCACCCTCTAATCCTGCTTTTTCCATTGTTATGTAATAGTTACCTAATACCATATCTTGTGATGGAGTAACAATTGGAGATCCATCTTTTGGATGTAGGATATTATTAGCACCTAACATTAATAAACGAGCTTCTGCAATAGCTTCTTCAGATAGAGGTACATGTACAGCCATCTGGTCACCATCGAAGTCAGCATTGAATGCTGTACAAACAAGTGGATGAAGTCTAATTGCTTTACCACCAATTAGAATAGGTTCAAATGCTTGAATACCTAATCTATGTAGAGTTGGCGCACGGTTTAATAGAACAGGATGTTCTTTAATAACATCTTCTACAATATCCCATACTTGTGGATCTTTGTTTTCAATTAAACGTTTAGCAGCTTTAATATTTGAACAAATTGGTTCAGCACTATCTTTTCTTCTTGTAGTTAACGCATGAATAACATGTGGTTTAAATAACTC
>JAEEZO010000017.1 GCA_016291895.1 Caryophanales bacterium | reverse complement strand
TCAATATAACATAACTAAATATTTACCTTGTGGTTTTATTACTAATAAAATAAAAATAAAAGATAATAATTGTATCGGAGAATGTTTAGTTAATGATTTTAATACGGGAGATATCATTACCATAATAGATGATAAATTTTATGTTATTGGAAGAAAAAGAGATATCGATAAAAACTATTATTTAGCAAACTATGATAATGAAATATCATCTCAAACAGATAGAATATGTGCAACATTTACAGATGATGATAATAATTTATGTATAGCAATTAGATGTTCACTTGAAAAAGAAGATAATATGTTTCGTGATCATACAACTTATTTTAGAAGATTACTTACGGAAGCTCCTAAAATAAGAAAATTAATTCAAGATAGATATCCAAATATTAAGAAAACTATTTTCATAACAAGTTATATGTTTAAATTAAGTTCAGGAATTAAAAAATCTAATCGTAATGGATTAAGTAAATATCTTAAATATGGAGAAATGATTAATGAAAGAATCGATCATTTTGACGAAGAGTTATCTAAATACCTATCTCGCCGTTTTAAAGGAATATTAGGATATATACCAAACTTCCAGTTATCAAAAGACCATAATATATTAGTTAGTAAAAAAGAAATTACTCTTGAACAAATAGTAAAACTATTAAATGATTTAAATATTCTAATGGTTCATGATGGTTCTGATTATTATGAACTTATTTATAGTGATTCATATTTCTTCTATGAACTTCCTTTAGAAAGATTATATTTTTCAGAGGATGATGCATTATATGATGAAAACACCATAGATTATTATAAAGATTGCGCTAAATACAATTTACTAATTCCAAGATTAGCACTTGATAATAGTTACCCATTATTAAACACTGATTATCCTGACAAAGAACTATATGAAAGTTTAACAGACACCTATATCTTTTGTCTTAAAGGAACTAATAAAGATGGTGAAATTATATTAATTCCATATTATCTTGTTGCAGCTAAAGAAAAATACCAACTTAATGGAAAAAAAGATACTAAACATGAAAAAGAGAGAATGGAAAATGCTAAAAAAGTTCTAGAAATAATTAAAGATTATAAAGATTATGAATTTGAAGAAATAGAATTAATGGCTCCTATTCCAGACGATAAATTCAATCCTTTATTTGATGTCATAAAAGTAAATGATGATAATAATAGGTACAGTTATACTCAACAAAACATTAAAAATGCATATTTATTAATGGTTAATTCATTTATATATAATTTAAAAAATATTGGTCTTTATGATACTGAAATGACAAAAATATTAAAATAGAAAGGAGCAATAATTATGAATTCAATCTTATACAAACATCTATACAATAAAGCCCATAATGAAGAAACAAAGAATAGACAAATATATCATTGTCAAATCTCTAACAATGCTGATATTCTTCTTGACATGGTAAATTCTTTCATTTTATTTTTCAAACATAATCCAATTAGAAATAAAGTATATTTGCTTGTAAGAAATGAAATACATTCTATTGCTATTTTGATTGCTTTATTAGAACTTAATTATTCTCCAATATTGATTGATTATAATACGTATGATAAAAAATCAAAAAGAAAGACAACTGATTCTATTTACTTTAAAAATGGTGTTATAGGATTTTTTGATAAAGAAGAATTAGATGAAGAAAAACTTAATATCGATATTAAAAAAATGAAAGATCGAAAAGTTGTTAATGAACCTAAAAAAAGAACAATAGGATTATTAACATCAGGATCAGTTAGTGAACCTAAATTAGTTTATTTGACTGAAGAAGCTATCGCTAATAATGTTAAATCTTCAAAATTTATTAATTATGAAAGAAGAATATATAATCCAATTAATATATCATCAATATCAGGTTTATTTACAAATGTTTTCTTTCCTATTATTGGAAGTAATACAAAATCAACTTTATCAAGTGATTACCATATGCATATAATGATTAATTATACAGATATTTATTTAAATAGAGATATTCAAAAAATATTTGAAGGTACAACAAGAATTGAGGTTGGTGCCATAAAAAGATTCTTTGTTTTTGGAGAATCTGTTACAAAAGATACATTAGATTTTCTTCATAAGATTGATGTCTTAGATTTCCAAGTTGTAAATGTTTATGGTTCTACTGAATTAGCTGGTCTTGCTTATGAATGTGAAGAAAAAGATATGCAAGAAATCTTTATCTATAAATATGATATAGATAATGATAGTGTTACTTATTCTTTTGATAAAATACACTTTTACAAAAGAGAAAAAAATAATGTACATGAACTTAGTAAAGAAGAAATAGCATCAATTAACAAAGATAATTGTATAAGCTTTCTTCCATGTGGAATAGAAGATAATCGTATAACAATCAATAATCATAATATTGGTGAAGCTATTATTAATGGTTATGATACAGGAGATATCTTTCTAATTATTAATAATAAATTATATGCCTTGGGGAGAAGACAAGATTTAATTATGAATACTTCTCTATCCTATCTAGATAATCTTTATACCAACAAAACAAATAGAAAGTGTACAGTTATTCCACATAACAATGAACTTTATTTAGCAGTAAGATATCCTCTTGATTATAATAAAGTTTATGACGGAAATGATCATACAACTTACTTTAGAAGATTTATTAATGAAGCAAAAAAAATAAGAGAAACTGTTCAAGAAACAAATACTCAAATTAAAGATATTCTCTTTCTTCCAGATGAGAAATTCCCTATTAGTAAATCATTAAATAAATCAAGAAGAAATGAGTTTGATGATCAATTTAAATACTATCAAACAATTAATTATCGACTAGAACATTTTGATGAAGTTTTAAATGATTTTATAAAAAAAGTATTTATGGAAAAGTTACACTATATTCCAGAATATGAATTCGATAAAGATAAAAATATTGTTATTCCTTTTGATCAAATCGATGAGCCAAAATTAGTTGAACTAATAAACGATTTAAATATTGTTGCTATTGAAAGACATGAATATGAAAGAAAATATTATATTTACTATGATGATGGTTATTTCTTTTTCGTTAATAGAAAATATTTATACTCTGAAGCTAAGATAGATGAATATAAAGCACTAGCTAAAATTAACCTTTTTATTCCAAGATTACTTGCAGATAATTGTCAAAAATATTTGAAAGATCTTTTAAGTGATAGTTTTAAATTTCCATCTTATTACTATGTAAATGTCAAAATTTATGCAAAACTCGGAGTAAATGAAAATGGAGAAATCATGCTAATACCATATTTTCAAGATAAACACATTTACGATGATATCTTGGATGCTTATCGTAGTGATGCAAATAAATATATAAAAAAGCATTATCCTAATATTCATTTTAAAGAATGTTCTTTTGATGCTATTTCCATAGAATTTAATTCCGATGATACTATTAGACATTATATGGAAAATCCTATTATCATTAAACGAAGTGGTGAAATAATTAGTGACAAACTTGGTAAGATAATCGCAACGGCATTATTGCATCAAGATGTCTTTAGAGAAGTAAGAAAAATTCAAATTAATGAAGATATAAATAAATTGAAGAAATAAAGGAGGGATTATGGAAACAAAATTATTTAATTATTTAAAAGAGAAAGCAAATAATCCCACCACAAGAGATAAAATTATTTATACACAAACAAGATATGAAGAAGCATATCTTTCAAACATTAAAAGCCAAATGAATAGTAATCTTAGTTTAAAAGAATATTTTGATATCTATAGAGTTCAAACTGATTTTACCTATAATGACTTATATCAAATGGTTCTAAAAAAAAGAGAGTTTTATAAAAAACAAAACTATCGAAATAAAACACCATACTTAATAGTTTTTAATCTAGTTAAATCAATAGCTGATATTATTGCTTTAACATCTCTTGGTTACTCACCTATCTTAATTGGTGGTCATCAACTTGCTAAAGAATCATATGACAATTTAGATGATATCTTTACACAAAGATCTTTTTGTGCTAAAAAAGGTATTATTTCAAGTTATGATGTAATTCCCTTAGATCTTGATAAACTAGATCAAACAATTAATAAAAGTCGTGAAAGTATTGTAATTAATAAACCAGAAACAGGAAGAATTGGTATCTTTTCTTCAGGTTCACTTGGTAATCCTAAAACGGTATATGTTAGTGAAGAAGACATAATAAATAATGTTCATAAGTCTAAATATAATAGTGGCTATCGAAATATATATAATACAGCCCCATTGAGTAGTATTTCGGGATTATTCACAAATCTCTTTTTACCTCTTGTGAATGATGATACAGAAGTTTCTTTAAGTAATGTTTTTAATATCAAAAGTTCAACATTTTGTACTGATGTTTACTTACCAAGAAATTATACTGATTTATTACCAGAAGATGATAAAATGGATGGAGGTAAAATCCAAAGGATCTTCATTTTTGGAGAAATAAATAATAATGGTTTAATTAAAACTATTAGAAGCAAACTAAAATTACCAGATAATGTCTTCGTACATGTTTATGGATGTACTGAATGTGGTGGCCTTGTTAGTGAATATGAAGAAAAAGATTTTGATGAATTACATGTCTACTCATTTAATACTGAAAATGATCTTATTATATTTTCGTTTGATGATGTAAACTTTTATAGTTTAAGAGGTGGAAAACTTTCTCATTTATATAAAGATGAAATTATAAAATATCAAAAGGCAAACCACTTAAAATCAATACCTTGTGGCTTATTAAGTGAAGGAAATATAAAAATTAATAATAAAACAATTGGTGAAGGAATTATTGGAGAATCATTTCATACTGGTGATATCTTCGTTACTGTTAATGATAAATTATATGTCTTAGGAAGAAAAAACAATCTTGAAAAGAACCATTACATTGCAAACTTCGATTCAGAAATATCATCTATTATTGATTATCGAACATGTTCATCTTTCACTAATGAAACTAATGGTTTATGCCTAGCAATTAAATATCATTTAGATTATAATGAAGGTAGTAATGGACAAGATCATACGCAAAACTTTAGAAGATTAATAAAACAATATGAAAGACTAAATAAAAGAATTAGATATAAATATCCGATTATCGAAGAAATAATCTATTTAACAGATGATAAATTTCCACAAAGTGGTGGATTAAAGAAAACAATTCGTTCAGGAATAGAAAAACTACTTGATGAAGGAAGAAAGGTAAACTATAACTTAGAACATTTTGAGGAAGTACTAAAAGAAAGAATTAATAGCTCTTGCCAAAAAAGATTAGGTTTTATACCTAAGTATTCTTTAGATGAAAACAAAAATATCATTTTTGATGGAAATGAAATAAATCAAGAAGATTTAGTGAAATTATTGAATGATTTAAGTATTGTAGCAATTATGCCTGAAAAAAATAATTATCATGTATTTTATGATGACTCCTATTTCTTCGATGAGAATAAAGGACGAAACTACGACGAATTAGAGTTAATAAATCTAGAAGCGTATGCCGAAAAGGAATTACTTGTAGAAAAACTTGCAGCTGATAATAAAACATATGTAAGAAAACTTGATGATGAATGTCATGAAGTGTTAGAAGATTTTGATAACTACGTTGTTTATTATAAAGAATATAAAGATTATAATGGATCTTTAATATTAATTCCTTACTACTATTGTTCTTTAGAAAGAAGAAGAATCAATAGAGAGAATCAAGCTGCTTTTAAAGAAGCAAATAATATTATTGATAAGTATATAAAAGATCATTTCGGAGGAAAACATTTTACTGATTCAAATAAATATTTAGCCTTCCCTGATCGCTTAGGTGGCTTTGGTTTCTTGAATACACCAATTTATATTAATCAATATGGAGAAGCTACCTTTGATAGTGAAGATAATGTTTATAAAGAATATTTTTGTCATATCTTTTCAAAAATGTATGATATAAATACAGGAAGAAGTTTTCCTAAACAAAAGAGACTTTTTAGGAGGTAAATTATGAATTTAAATATTAATCTTAACTTATACAAATACTTTTATGAAGTTGCAAAATATAATAGTTATACTAAAGCGGCTGAATCTTTAATGATAAGCCAACCATCATTAAGTTATAGTATTAAAGTATTAGAAACACAACTTGAAAAGAAATTATTTCAAAGAGAAAATAATAAAATAAAACTAACTAGTGATGGTGAAGATTTATATAATAAATTAGATTCTATCTTTAAACAATTAGATGAACTTAATAACACTAATGATGAAATAAAAGGTAAAGTAACTCTTGGAGTAAGAAGTGGTTATGCAACTAAAATATTGCCTTTCTATATCAATGAAATTAATAAGATTTATCCTAATTTAGAAATAGATTACTATATTGCAAGAAGTGATAAACTAATAAATCTTCTTGAGAATAAACAAATTGATATTTTAATTGATGAAGAAAAAGTTAATTCAAGTGAATGTGTATCCCTTCTTCAACAAAGTCATGAAGCTGTTTTATTTACATCACGTGAAAAAGCTAATAGAATTAAAAAAGATGTTATTACCCTTGATTATCTTAAGAATCAAAAAATTGGTGTTGTTAAAAGAAATTACATAACTAAAACAATGAAAGAATTATATCCTACTCTAGATTATGAACTAGCTAATTCAACATCATTATTACTTCTTAAAATAAAAACTGATAATATCTTTGGAATCTCTCCAAAAGGTATTATCAGTAATGAATTAAAAAATGGGGATTATGTAGCCTTAAAGACTGATTTTGATATTCCTAAATCGACAATATATTTAAGTTATATTAAAAGATTAGAAAATAAAACAATCAGATGTGTTATAGATTTCTTTAACGAACATAGTGGAAAATTGATAAACTAATATAGTTTATCTTTTTTTTCACAATATTTGTTTATTATTTCTACATAATAATTAATTACATTATTTAAACTATCAACATCAATATATTCATTTCTTTGATGTTCATTATTTGGACCAACACCTAAGATAACAACATTATCTTTATCAAGAAAACTAGCTTCTGTAACAAAGTTAAATGATTTCTTTTTATTACCAGTTAAATTTTCATAAAAAGATAAATCACTATTATTCTCAAGGGGATAAAGATTATTTATCTTTGTTAATTTAGCTTTATATTTATTACATAGTAATTCTAAGAAATTAATAATTAATTCATGATGTTCTTTTTTTATAGTACGAAAATCAAATGTTAATTCACAATTATCAGGTACAGAATTAATATTCTTACCACCATCTATTTTAGATATATTTAAAGTCGTATATGGTATTTCAAATAAATGATTCTTATCTTCCTTTAAACCTTTATAAAAGTTTAATAATTCTTTAGTAAAATACATAGCTTTTAAAATAGCATTATCCCCTTTATTAACACAAGATGAGTGAGCCGTAATACCTTTAAAATCAATTTTAAATTCCATACAACCTTTAGTGTTAGATACAGGAATCAAACTAGTTGGTTCTCCTACTATAACGTTATTAGGAATAAAGACGTCATTTTCACATATTAATTTAATACCACCAAAATCTCTTTCTTCATCAAAAGTTAATATTACTTCAAGACCTTTATTTAAATTATTAAGATCAATTCTATTTAAAGCTTCTAAGAAGGCATAAATATTACCTTTCATATCACATGTTCCTAAACCATATATTTTATTATCAATAATTGTTAACTTGAAAGGATCATAATCCCAATTAGAATAATCAACCGTATCAGTATGACCTATAAATAGTAAATTAGGATCTTGATATGTTGCAACTAAACATTTCTTTGTTTGATCTTTATTAAATAAATATTTAATTTCAAAACCTTTTTCTTTTAATATATTACCTACATAGTCCATAAGTAATAAATTCTCTTTATCACCTATTGTATTAAAGGAAATAAGTTTTTCGAGAATGTTGTACATTATTTTCACCTCTTTTTTTAGATAAGAATTTTCTTCTATCAAGAGTTTCTAAATTATCATTTGTTCTATCAAAAGATACATCTTCGGTAATAATATTACCATCTTTATCAAGTATTGGTTTAAAGCCATATGGAAGCATCAATCTTTCAGACATTGAACCAACTAAATTAGTTCTAAAATAAGCTTCATTATAATAATCTTGATTTTCAAAATAATTCATAAAGAAATTTACTAAGTCTTTAGCATAACCTTTACCACGATATTTCTTTTTAATAGCAATATCAGATAAATAAATAACTTTTTCTGGTTCAATAAATTTAACTGGATGAGTTGGAATAGCACCACCAATCATTGAATAAATACCAACAATATTTCGATCAGTATAATAACCTAATACTTCACCATTTTCTTTTAAATAATCAAATTGTTCTCTTATACTATCATCTTGCCAATCTTCATAGAATGGTTCTTCTCTAAAGACACTAAATACATCTTTAAAATCATTAAAGTTCTTTACTGTAACAATTGTTCCATGTAAACAATCAACATTATCTACTTTTAAATTTTTAATCATAATATCCCTCTTTCACACTTATAAGATATAATGAACTATTAAATAAATCCAATACTAATAATTTATAGTAGATATAGATTAAATCTATAGGGTAAACGTCCACTTATTTACAAATAAACAATAATTCTTTATAATTAAGACTATAGGAGAAAATAAATGGCTAAAATGATTAGAAATGAAATAGAAGGGAAAGAATATAAAAAGACTCGTAAAGACCGTCGTGATGGAAGATTCATCAATGCACCTGCTATGTTAAGAATAATGACTTATATCAAATCAAGAGAAGAAGCATATGTTTATATTAATCGTAAGTTTGATGTTACAGATTTAATTAAATATATGAAAAAGAAGAAAGAAAAGAATCCTGATTTAACATTCTTTCATGCTTTTACAACAGCAATTACCAAAGTTGTATTTAATCGACCACGTTTAAATAACTTTATTATGAATAATCGTTATTATGCAAGAAATGAAGTTATTATGGCCTTTACTGCCAAAGTAGAATTTAGTGATAAAGGTAAAGAAGTAATGTCATTAATTAGAGTTAATCGTGATGATACTATTGATGATATTGGTAAAAGAATTAGTGATAAAGTAGATAGTTTTAGAAAGAAAATGGAACAAACATCATCAGATGATACTCTAGATATCTTAGATAAATTCCCTAATTGGTTCATGAAATGGCCATTAATGCCACTACTATTATGGATGGATCGTCATGATAAATTACCAGGTAGTATCTATAATGAATTACTTTATAACAGTACAGCAATACTATCTAATTTAGGAAGTATCAAGTGTGGAGCTATTCATCATAATCTAACTAATTTAGGATCTAGTAGTATTATTATTACAATGGGTGATATTCATAAAGAAGTTGTTGTTAATAAAGAAGGTAAACAAGAAGTACGTGATATCGTTGAATTTGGTATTAACTTAGATGAAAGAATTGCAGATGGGGCTTATATGTCTAAAGCGGTTAACTTACTAAATTATATTATGACTCATCCAGAAACATTAGATGAGCCACTTAAAACACAATACGAAGGAAAAGATTATTTTACATACTAAAAAAAGAAGTTAAACTTCTTTTTTTTATGTCTTATTATCAATCTTAATAGACTTATTAATATTTAATAAAATCTTAATTAATATTTGTTTATCACGATCATATTCTTCTAGTCTTGACATGACACTTAAAACATTATCTTCACTTTCAAAGATATCCATTAAAATATCATAATCATCTACAAAATTTACTTTTATTAATTGTCTTACTTTATTGTGATAATAATTCTTTTTTAACTTATCAATAATACTCTCTTTGTGATGGGGATACCTCTTCAATATATCGATTTTTAAAATAGCTAGTAGTGATGATATAAACATCACACCTTCTGTTATTGCACCAACATAAGCATGGACAAATAAATTATATAAAAGCCAACAAAATAACATAATACTTGTTGCAATACGAATTATTTTTTCTTTATCTTGATATAGCGCAAAAGCATAAAGAATAGAAGCTACAGTTGGAAATAAAGAACTAATATCAGTATAAGTAATTACACCAATTGCTCCATATAAGATAATAACAATGATTAAAGGCCATATTGTTTTAAAGAACTTATTACGACCTTTAAAGTTAAATAATAATAATCTTATTAAACCAATGATATTAGTAAAAGCTCCTGTATAAGCTTTAAGTAACATATATTGGGTAAAACAGAAAATATTATCTAACGTTAAGAAAAAATATATTTTTTTCTTTTTTATTTGCCATGAACTAAGAACCATCGATAATGCCGATAATCCCCCTAAAATTTGAGATAATACAAATCTATTCATAATTAACCTCTAAAAAATGGGACGGTATACGAGAATCGAACTCGCGAATATTAGAGCCACAATCTAACGTGTTAACCACTTCACCAATACCGTCATAGCGGAGAGTGACAAAGCACTCTTAAATTTTAAAAATGGGACGGCATACGAGAATCGAACTCGCGAGTATTAGAGCCACAATCTAACGTGTTAACCACTTCACCAATGCCGCCATATCAAAGAGTAACTAAGTTACTCTTATCTTCTTAGAAGAAAAGTTAAATCTTTTTCTTCTTTGGGGAACCATATTGCTTCACCATTACTATTTCGCCAATCTACAATATTTCTTGCTGAATCATCAACAAGTAATCGAGATTTGTTAGGTATTACAACCTTACTCTTGTTAAAACGTTCTGGTACAGCAATAAAATCTTGATAGACACCGTTGTCTCTTAAGAATTCAATTTTATCTCTTGCTTCATTTGTTGAGAAAACACTTGATAAAATATAAACTCTTTTCTTTAATTTATATAATTCTTTTAATACATCGATTGATTTATCTATTTCTTTACAAGTTAATAGATATTTTGCCCAATCACGACATCTTAGATATTCATTCCAAGCTGGATTTTTAGTATCACTACCATAAAGAGCAAATAATCTATCAGTTTCACCTTGGGTATCCATTATTACACCATCGAAATCGATATAAAATTCTTCTTCTTTCATTTCAAACCTCCACAATTACAAATCATTTTTAGTTTGTTTCTATACAAATCTTTAATTAATCTACGTGATCCAATTAATTTAACAATTTCACTAGAATTTTTACTAGCTTCACGTACCCATTTATTAAATTTACTTGATGTTATTTTGAAATTATTCATTGCCCAATTCTTTATAATAGTGGAAAAGAATAAATCTCCAGCACCACTATCATCTATTTCTTCTTCGACTTTTTTTAATGGATATGTATATTTCTTATTACGATATATTAGATCACAACCTTTATCCCCTCTTGTAATAATTAATAATTTACATTTAATAATATTTAATAGTTCAATATCGTCTTTTAAGTTTAATCTTTCTAATAAGAAATTTTCTACTCTTTGATTTAAATTAACTATTTCAAAATTATTATTTAACTTACTAATAATCTGCATATTACTTAGATTATCTAATTCATCAAATAAGCCTAAATCTAATAATTTAAGATTATTTGTATTATTGATAATATATTGATTTTTACTATTAAGATTATCAAAGATTAAAATTTCTTTATTTGTTATTTTCTTTAATATTTCTTTTTCGTAAATACAACTATCATCATACCAACTACTTTTTTTACAAAAAGGACAATATTTAATAGATTTAAAGCACATCTTTCCATCAACTAGAACACGTCTTATAAAATAAGCTCGTGTACTAATAGAACTTAGTTTTTTAATATCTACTTTAACATTGCAATCTTTTAAACTTTTAATTGCAAGATTACCATAATAATCATTACCACATACACCATAACATTTAGTATTTAAACCGAAAGAAGATAAGTTAGCTACAATATTAGCTGCGGTAATACCACCATCACAACCAATATAATTTAGTTTTTCATCATAATAAATATCAAGTACTAGATCGCAGATAGCTGAGAATTTCATTACTTATTGGCAAGCTCTAAAGCTTTATCTAGAGCTTCTTTCTCACTATCTACACTGATACATTTAAGTCTTCTACGATCATCAAAATATTTATTAGATAATTTTTTGGCCCAACCATTAAATTTATTAACGGTAACAATTGGAATACCTGCTTGATAAGCGATAGCCATCTCGGTTAAAGTACCAGAGCCACCTCCTATTGCAATAATAACATCACATGATAAAACTAAACTAAACTCTCTTCCACCACCTATTTCAAGTCCACAGGGAATTAAAACAGTTGGTCTAAATTCACCATATATCTCTTTCTTTTTACCTGGACATACACCTACTGTAATACCATTATATTTAGAGGCTTCTATAGCCGCATTTGTTGATAATGATGAATATTCTCTTTCAGCACCATAAACTAATATGTTGCCTGATTCAGCAATCAATTTTCCTAAGTTTTGAGCAAATCTTAAAGCATCTTTACTATAGTTAAGATCTTCTGCTGAACCCATAATACCTATTTGAACTTTTTTCATTTTAAAACCTTTCTTAGAGTTTTTACAACTCCTTCATTATAGTCTGTATTTAGTATTCTTTCAGGTAATTCATTATTCATTATTTCTCTTTTTGATAATCTTTCAATTTCTTCCCATAAATCAAGTGATAAATTAACACACATTGTGGAAAAATATTCTTTTCGATCAAGAGGTACTGACGCACGAGCAACCGGATCACCAAATGGCATGAAGTATGGAGCTTTATAAACCTTACCATCAACAAGTCTTGCCATTCCTGATTGAGCTATTCCATAATAGAAATCACGTTCACATATTTCATCAAGAACATCTTTTTCCATTAAATAACCACAATTAACTTTTTCTTTTAAGCCATTAAACATTGTATATCCATCAATTGATGATATAGCAGCTATCGCACCAACAACATCTATTCCATTCTCTTTAAAAATTTTAGAAATATATTCAATAACACTTCCAGAAAAGATAACATCATCTAAAAGCATAATTTCTTTTTCATTTTGACTTTTAAAAATTTCTGCTAATTTTTCAATTTGTTTTCTAACACCGTCTTTATCAAGTGGATTAGATCTTGGTACCATATCTTTACTTCCTGACATACGTGTACAATCAAGACTAAATACTCTTTTGTTATCACATGTTACATAAATATCATCCATTGATACTATTGGATATTTTTCTTTAAACTTATCAAGAAACATATTCATGTAGTAACTCATTGCATATTCATCAATGATTACAACATCATCACCATATGTTCTTTTACTAATCTTTTTAAAGTCATCTCTTAAATCTCTAATAAAACTATCTGTAGGAACAATAATTCCTTTTTCATTGTATTTATAATTTAATGAATTTTTACCGTTTAGTATTAAATTAATATCGTTACTAAATACAACTCCTTTTTTAATCTCTTCCATAAAATCCTCCCTTATTGTGAATTTCTCCCTTTCACATCTTTAATATAAAAGAGGCTAGAAAATAAATCCAATACAAGAATTTTATAGTTAATATAAATAATTTTTATAACAAAAAAACTATATAGACGTTATCTATATAGTTAATGTACTTTATTATATAGACAACAAGCATCACAAAAAGCACTTGTTGTCGGTATTTTTTCTTTAATGCCGATAAGACAAGCGCAAGAAATTATGATGATGTTCTCTATTAATGAAAATCTTTTTCATAATATCTCTCCTCTTGCCTAAAATATTAACAAAAGATTTTAAGTTTGTCAAACATAAAAAAAATAACTTTATAAACCAAAGTTATTTTCTGCATAAAAATCAAGTAGATAATTATAGGCATCTCCATACTCTATGCCATCATAATCTTTTGCATAATTAATGAATCCTTTAAAGCCTTTATAATCTTTATTTCTTAATATTTCACTACTACCATCAACTAAATCAGTAACCATATTAATCATTTCACCATAACGGAAACCAACATTGTCACAAAGGTATTTATAAGCATCAACATTAGATTTAAATAAGATATTTAAAATATGTTCTCTTCCTAACACTTTAAGTATTTTACCAGCAATACGTTCTTCTCTACTATAAAGATTAGGCATTTGAATATGATACTTTCTACTAAGTGTTCTTATTTCTAAATTAATAAAACCTTTATTTAAAAAAGATTTATTTTTAACTACTAAATCAAATACTAAATACATTAATTGATCAGCATAAAAAGTATATGTATCATAACCATTATCACGACAATATTTTAAATAAGAAGTAAAAGTCTTATTATTTAAAAAAGTATTATAGTGACCATATTCTTCCATCGTTTTCATAGTATCAATTAAACCATCAACTTGATCAGTAAAATAAATTTGATTAAGATTAACAACACCTAAAGGATAATCGTATTTACTAATATGAATAATACTTTCATAATCAATATTTCTTAAAGTTTCTAGTTGTTCACGATCTAAGAACTTACCATATTCTTTAACAAATAAAGCGACAAATTTTTGTAATAATTTTTTTAATTTATTAACAGTATCATTCATCTCTTACCCTCTACTATTAAAGTGTATCATATTAAAAAATTAAAAAAAAGAAGTGTAACAACTTTTAACACTTCTTTTTTATTTTTATATTTTTTTATTTATTTTTTACTTATCTTCTTTATAAACAGGAATGTTTTTTCCTGGTAAAACAAGATTTAAAATAATACCAATAATAGCTGCTAAACTCATACCTGTAAATGCAATATTTGCATTACCCAATGTGAATGATACTACAGCTCCACCTAAGCCTAAAACAAGCATTGTTGAAGCAATAATAACATTTCTTGTATTACCAAAGTCTACTCTGTTATCTACTAATGCACGAAGACCATTTACAGCAATAAATCCATAAAGAAGTAATGATACACCACCAAGTACAGCTCCTGGGATAGTTGAAATTAAAGCAGTTAATTTACCTAAGAATCCCATACAGATAGCGATAATAGCAGCAAGACCAATTACCCAAACAGAACCAACTTTTGTCATACCTACAACAGACGTATTTTCTCCATAAGTTGTATTAGCAGGTCCACCAATTAAACCAGCAACAGCAGTAGCAAGACCATCACCAAGTAATGTTCTTTCTAGACCTGGTTTCTTTAATAAGTCTTTACGAATAATTGTTGATAAAGCCATATGATCACCAATATGTTCAGCAATTGTAACTAAAGCAATTGGAGCAATTGTTAATAATCCAGGTAAACTGAATGTATAATCTTTACCTATTAATAAGAATTTAGGTAATGAGAAGAATCCAGCTTCTTTTACTGGAGTAAAATCAACGATTCCTAAGATAACCGCTACAATATAACCAGATACAATACCGATTAAGAATGGAACGATTCTTACAAAACCTTTACCAGCAATAGCAACAATACCTGTTACTAAGAAGGCAACTAAAGCAACAACTACATTCTTCCATGGAAAGTCACTATTACATGTTTTATCATTTAAATGGAATCCTTCAGGACAAATATATTTTACTTCAGGATCAACAACGTCTTTTTCTTGAACACACTTATCAACTTCAAGAATGTATCCTTCTTTACAAACAAGTTGTTCTGTTGCACCAACTGAACTAGAAACAAGTCCAACTTGACTTACAGCACTTGGAGCAAGTCCTAAACCGATAATCATAATCATTGGACCAATAACAATTGTTGGTAATAATTTATCAATCCATTTCTTTCCAAATAATTTAATTAGTAAGGCAAATATAATATATATAATACCTACACCAACAATACCAGTAACAAAACCACTGCTACCACCCTTCATGTAAGCAACTGCTATAGGGGTTATAAAGGCAAAAGAACTACCTAGATATACAGGAGATTTACCTTTAGTACATAAAATATAGATTAATGTACCAATACCACTAGCTACAAGTGCTACAGGAATTGTTAATACTTCAGCTCCAGCTGCAGCGTTAACTAAGATAGGAACAAGTATTGTTGCTCCAAACATTGCAAATACGTGTTGAATTGCTAGAAATATCCATTTACCAATAGGTGGTTTCTCATTGGTATCATATAATAGATACTTCTCTTCTTTTGTTTCTTTAACTGCTGTTTTCTTCTCTTCAGTTTTAGAAACTTTTGAATTGTTTTTCTTCATAGACCCTCCTTCACTAAAAACAATTGGTTTTATTACAAAATAAAACACCAATAATGAAAAATATTATTGATGTTTAATTAAATAATAAAAAATGATGACAACGGGAAAAACAACTATTTAATAATAAATTTTTGTTCACCTTAATTGACATCATTTTAATCACCTTATTAATAATAACATAAGATGATAATTTTGAC